>JBMLMS010000300.1:0-13160 GCA_049243925.1 Pirellulales bacterium | reverse complement strand
CCAGGATGGGCGCAGCGAGCGTCCGGCGACGGGATATGGGGAGCCCGAAGCCGGCTTGGGCGAGTTGAGAAGGGATAGACGGCAGCGTCAGCCGCGCTTCGGCGGCGTGAACTTGATCTTCTTGATCAGCTCGACGATCTGGCCGTCTTGCACCTTGCCCGAGACCGACGTGATCGCGCGGACGACGTTCACGTACTTGAGGCCGTAGTCGCAGTCGAGCTCCACTTCCGTGCGTTCCGCGAGCGAGTTCGGGCCCGTGTCGGTGCCCACCAGGGCGACGATCCGCTTTCGCAATTCCTCGAAGTCGGCCACGGGCAGGCCGTTCATCGTGATGCCGGCGAGCGCGCCGTCGGGGTTCGCGCTCAGCTTCACGCGGATCGGGGGCACCTGCTGGTCGTCCGGGGCGGCCGCGGCGGCCACGCCGAGCGGCATGCGGATGTCGAAGTCGCCCTCGGGGCTCACGATCTTGAGCGTGCACATGAAGAACGACATCAGCTGGAACACGACGTCGATCATCGGCGTCATGTCGATGCTGATCTTGTCGCCCAGCGACGATTCCCGCTTCGCCATCGGTGCCTAGCCCTCGTCGTACTGTGCCCGGAGGGCGAACCGCTCGAAGCCCTTCTCCTGGCAGATGCGGATGATGTCCTGCACCTCGCCGGTCTTGGCCCGCCCGTCGGCCCGCACGATCACCGTGGCGGCGCTCGGTTCCTTGCCCGCGTCGAGCATCACGCTCTTCTCGCGCTCGAGGTAGGCGCCGATGTCGCGGACGGCGACGAGCTCACCGGCGTAGATGATCGATCCGCTGTTCGTGAGCTGGAGCGTGATCGGGGTTTCTATGGCGCCTTCCACCGGCTTGGCGAGCTGGCTCAAGGGGAGCTGAATCCGCTCGTCCTGCTCCGCCTCGGAGAAGTTCATCACGAACATGAAGAACGTGATGAGCTGGAAGGTCATGTCGATCATCGGCGTCATGTCGATGTCGGTGCTCGACGGACTGCCGCCTGCCTTGCGTGCCATGGTCGGCTCACTTCTTGCCCATGTTTTGGAATCGGCTCATCAGCCGCATGGCCTCGGTGTCGACATCGCCGTTGAGCTTCTGGAGCCAGTTCTTGAACAGGGCGAAGCAGGCGATCGCGGGAATCGCCAGCCAGAGTCCGATGAGCGTCGTGATGAGGGCCTGCGAGATGCCGATGGCGAGCTCGTTCGGCTTCGGAGCCGTCGAAGACTTGGCGATGATCATGAACGCCGCCACCATCCCGTCGACCGTGCCGAGCAGGCCGAACATCGGCGCGAGCGCTCCGACGAGCGACACGTAGCTGATCTTGTGCTCGAGCTTCATCGCCTGTTCGCCTTCCTCGGCCTGCAAGGCCTCGACGGCGGCGCCGTAGCCCGACTGCAGTTTGCCCATCCCGGCGGCCAGCACCTGGCCGAGATAGGAATCGTCGTTCTTCGAGAGCTCGTAGGCCTGCTGGTATTCCTTGGCCTCGAGATGGGCCTCGAAGGCCTGACTGAGCCCCGGGGGCATGAGCACGGCCTTGCGAATCTGGAGGAAGCACATCACGAGCAGGGCGACGAGCCCGAACGACAAGGCCAAAAAGACGATCACGTATTTCAAGCCGAGCGCGTTGTAGTAGAAGACGAGCATGCTCTCGCCCTCTTCTGCCGACTCCCCCTCGGCGGCGGCCTCCTCGTCTTGGGCACAAGCGACGCCGGGCGCGACCAGGGTCGGCCCCACGGCCGCCGTGAGCATCGCGATCACGAGCAGCATGCGACCGACGATTTCCGACCACGGAGCTGTCCACCGCAGACATGCACCGGCCCCGCGCCACTCAACGAGACCCAAAGCCATCGCGATTCTCCTTGCAGAAAACAGGAAACGTGTTCGACATGGTATGCAAAAGGCGACTCATCCACAAAACCCACGCACCCGTACGGAGGTCAGGAGCCCGCTGCCGCGGCCTGCTTTTTCGTCCAGGGGCTCGTGGGATACGACTCCTGCAGCACCTTGCGGGTTTCACGGGCCCGCTCCGTCTGCTTCACCTTGTCCCACAAATCGGCAAGATTGGCGAGGGCTTCCGCATGGCTCTCCGGGCTGCCGTTGTAGACCAGGTCGACGGTGAGATACGAGATCAGGGCGTCCTGATCCTTGTCGCCTGCGGCCCTGTAGGCGGCTCCGAGCACGTTGTACGCCCGCCCCAGCAGGTCCTTTTCCTCGGGGTCGGCCTGCTTGATGAGTCCCTGCACGATGTCCAAAGCCTCGGGATTCTTGCCCGTCTGGGCGAGGCACCTGGCCTTGCCGAGCTGTGCACTCCGCTTCTGCTCGGCGCTGGCGTCGTCGCTGGCCTCGATCTGGAGGGCCGCGTCGTACTCGGACATCGCTTCGGCGAACTTCTGCTGGTCGTAGAGCATGCCTGCCTTGGCGGCCGCCGCCCGCACCTTGAGTGCCGCCGGCCCTTTTGCAAGCGTCGAGTAGGCCGTGAGTGCGGCCTCCGGCTTGCCGGCCCGCGCGAGCAAATCGCCGAGGAGTTGCTGCATGTCGTAGAAGTGGTGGCTCTTCGGATGCTTGGCGAGAAACTCGCCCACAAGCCGGCCTGCATCCTTGGGGTCGGCTCCGGCCGCGAGCGCCGCCCGTCCGGCTGCGGCCGCCCTCACGAAGTCGACTTCGTCGAGCAGCAGCGGCTCGGCACCGTCGAGCTCGGCGGCATCGATCTTCGCCACTTCCTCGACGGCATCGGCCGCCCGGCCGCGTACCAGCAGCGACCGTGCCGCCCGCAGCGACTGCGGCTCACCGCCAAACTGCACGTCGCGAACCTGGTCGATCGGAATCTTGCGGGTTTCACCACTGCGCTCTTCGAGATCGATGGAGTCGGCCGACGTGGCCACGACCTTGCCCGTGAGCGATCCCTCCGTCGTCAGCACGCGATCGGGCGTCTGTGCCGACGCCACGCCGCACCAGGCCGAGCCGGCCACCGCCAGCACGGCGCACACGACCCTCCGCCACGCTGCCACGCTGCCGCTCGATCGCCCTGTCGTCGTTTCGCTCATGCTTTCCTCTTCCTCGCTTCAGGTGCCGGCAGCAGCCGGTGTGGTCGTCGCCGGCTGCGTCTCGCGGAGACCATTCAGGCCCTTGGGCGCCGGGCTCCCCTGGGCCTTTTCGATCTCCTTGAGAAGCTTGTCGAACTGTTTCTCCATTGCCTTGCCGCCGAGCTCCGGGTAGAGCTTGTAGGTGATGGCAACGTCGTTGAACGCCATCGTGAGCAGCTTGTCTCGATCTTGCGTGGCGATCCCGGCCCGTTCCAATCGGCAGCGGGCCACGTTCAGCCGGGCGCTGAAGAATTTGCCACGGGCGTCGATCGCCTTTTCGTCACTACCTGAGAACGCCTGCCGCGCCAGCTTGTTGGCGATCCCACCCCAGCCCCACGCGACGCTCGATCCACTTTTGCGGCCGACGATCGCTTCCTTCAAATACTGCTCCGCCTTGGCCTTGTCTGCCGATTTCTCACCGGCGGTCTGCAGCAGCTCGGCGGCCTGGATTTGCGTGTCGAGGGAATTCTGTCGCTTGGCGTCAGAGAGAATCCAGTCGATCTGCTCCTGCGCATCGTCCCACTTGCCGAGCTCACGATACACGGTGGCGACTTTCAGCCGGATGGCCGGTTCGAACTTCGCAATTTCATCGCCACCCTTGTCGAGCAGCCGCTTGTAGGCCTCGGCAGCCTTGGCCAGGTAGCCGTCGGCCTTCGCCTTGGGAACCACCGAACCCGTCCCCGCTCCGGAGCCCAGCGACAGATAGGTGGTCGCCACCCACATCTGCGACGACACCTTCTGATCTCGCTTGGCGACGCCATCGAGAAACTTTTCAAAGCCGCCCAGGATCGAGGTCGCTCGAGCGACCGCATCGGAAGGGGCCGACGCGCCTCCCGCCCCGAGGGCATCGAGCTGGGCCTGGAGGTCACGGCCCATCGTGAGATACATCGCGGTCAGCTTGGCGGAGGCCTCGTCGCCCGAACCGGCCACCGCCTCGAGCCGGTCCATCGCCTCCTGTGCCTTGTCGAGCTGGTCGGCCTGGATGAAGTAGCGGAGGGCCACCGTGAGCGTGCTCTCCGCGAGCGGCCCGGCCGTGTAGGCCGGATCCTTGCCGGTGACGAGCGTCCACGGGCCATAGTCCGGCTGCGTCAGGAGCCGCATCGCCAACTCCCGATCGCCATCATCGACCGCCATCTGCACACGCGCCAGTGCCCCCGCGACGGTCGTCTTCGCCGCCGGAGTGCCGGCGGCAATGGCGGCGAGCCCTTCGTCGATCGACTCGGCAGCCCGCCGCTTCCACGCTGCGAGCACGTCCGCCGCGGGCCGCACGCCCTCTTCGAGACCGCGCTTTTCGAGCACGTCGCGCCAGAGGGCGCTTCCGGCCCGGAGCAGTACCTCGGCACGCCGCGGCGACGACGCGGGAACCTGGTCGAGAATTTCGAGGAGGCGATCCGGGTCTTTGGCCTCGGTGGCCGTGGCGATCGCGATCAGCGCTGCATCCGCACTCTCCGCGTCTTCTGGCCACGTCCGCATGATCAGCCCGGCGACGTCCGCGCACTGTCGCTTCGCGGCGGCCCGCCACTCAGGCACACCGTCCTTCGAGAGTTGCTGAAGGCTGGCCATCGCGATCTTCGCCGCCTGCCGACTGCCCTTCGCGTTTGGGTAGCGATCGGCCAAAAACGTGCCGAGGGCCGCCGCATCGTGGAGCCGCCTGCCGTCGTAGAGCATGAAGGTGAGCATGTAGCGAGCCTGGTTCACGGCATCGATGTCGTCGGCAGTCGCCATCGGCAGCGCCTTCCGCAGGCCGCCGATCACCTTGTCGCGCTCCGCAGCCGCCGCCGCCTTGGCCGCCTCGGCCTCGGCCGCCTGGCCCGCGGCGGTGGCCTGCTTCGCCTCGGCCTGCTTCTGCTGCATAGCGGCAAGCGAGAGCCGCACCGCGTCCATCGTGGTTTCGAAGGATGCCGCCACTCCGGCCGCATCGTCGGGCAGGGCCTTCCCCAGCTGTTCGAGCAGGGCGCGGGCCTCTTTCGAATAGTCGCGATTGACCTTCGCCACTTCGAGCGCGAGCTTCTTGGCGTTTTGCAGCAGCGGGCGGGCTTTGTTTTTATCCGCCGCCTGGGCATCGGCCATCCGCTCGAAGAGCGCCGCCGACCGATACTTCATCGCCAGCCAGTCGGCGTCGAGCCGCTCGGCCGGAACGGGGGCGAGCACGATCTTCTGCAACCGTTCGTCGAAGTCCTTGAACTCCTTGGCGGCATACGCCTTCATGTCGAGCCAGCACTCGAGCGTCGAGGCCACGGCCTTGGCCCGCAGGCCGGGCACGAAGCCCGCCTCGCCATCCAGGCCGCGGACGTCGGAGAGCGTCAGCAGCGCCTGCTCCATCCGCTTCGTTTTTTCCTCGGCATCGGCCTCCGCCTGGGCGATAGCGACGTAATTCCGACCCTCGTAGTATCGGGCGAAGAGCCCGGCCCCTCGCGAGCGATACTTGTCGTAGAGTTCCTTGTAGTCGAGGGCGGATTTTTCGAGCGCGGCCTTCCATTCTTTCGAACCGACCGGCAAAGCCCGCGACTTTTCGTAGTAGGCTCCGCCGACGAGTAGCCGCGTCTGGAGCAATTGGCCCCGCAGCCTGTCCTGACGATCCTCGAGTTGTTCAATGCGCCGGCCATCCGAGGGCTTGCGGGCGGCTTTCTTCGCCCCTTTGCTTGGCTCCTCGCCGGCGGCAGGCTTCCCCTGCAATTCGGCGAGCTCGGTGTCGACAGCCCGCAGTTCCTTGAGCACGGCGTCTTCCGCGTTGGTAGCCTTCTCGATCGGCTGGTCTTTCTTCACCTGGCCTTCGAGCGACTTGATCGCCGCATCGAAGAAGCCGACGGCCTCGGCGAGCCGCGCCTTCGCGTCCTCGCCGGTGCGCTTCGCCTGGTCGATCTTCCCGCGGCCACGCTCCA
Organism: Pirellulales bacterium; assembly: GCA_049243925.1. Taxonomy (GTDB): domain Bacteria; phylum Planctomycetota; class Planctomycetia; order Pirellulales; family UBA1268; genus RGVT01. Next base: position 7,194 of record JBMLMS010000300.1, on the reverse strand, counting down.
CGAGCAGGTTTCCCTTTTGCGTGAAGGCGGCGATGGCCTGTTCACCGGCCGGGTCGCCGGCGAGAAATCGATCGATCTCCTTCTCGGCAGCGTCGAGAATCTGCGCCCGTTTCACGCCGTCGGTCTCGAGACGGCTCGTCGCCACGAGCGCCGTCGCTCGGCGGTAAGCCGCCTCCTTCTGGAGCGCCGGGTAAGCCTCGGGGTCTTTCGCAACCCGATCGAGCACCCACAGCGAAATGTCTGGCATCTGCCGTTCGTCGAGCGCGTCGAGAAGTTTTGTCGTCGTGATCTCCTGCGTGGGCACACCGTTCTTCTCGGCTGCCGCGCCGATCGCGGCACAGGCCGCCGCGACGCACACCGACACCAGGCGGACGATCGGGGGGCAGGCCCCGCCTCGCAGCTGGGAACGCTCGGTGCTCATGGGTTGGTCGGAGCCGCGGGGAGGGAGATCGCTTGGGGAAGAAGTAGATTGTGTGAACCGCGGATCGGACAGTCAAACCACGACCGGCAGACCCGATCAGCGCTGGGGCGATCCGCCGCCCCCGGACGCCACGTCCTCGAGGATGCCGAGGAGCCGTTCCCCAACGACCGTCACGTCGCCGCGCCGGCGCCAGGCCGCACTCAGCGCCCGCAGATGTTCGATCGCCGGCCGCTGTGGTACGGCATGAACCGATCGGTCGGCACACTCGCCGATCCCGACGGCCAGCAGCAGTTCACACCCCTGCGGGGATGGCAGCATGTCCGTGAAGCGATCGACCTTGGCACCGGAAGCCACGCAGGTTCGCACCGCTCCGGACGAATCCCGATACGAAAGCGTGGCCGCCACTCCCGCGACCTGCTCGAGCGGGTCGCTCCGCGGCACCACTTCATAGACGGCCCGCAGCACCTCACCGCCGTGCAAGGCCGGCAAACCGCCCATCGACGACGCCTTGCCGAATGCGGCCAGCGATTCGGGCACGCTCTGCCGGTGGCCGACCAGACGGTAGGCGGCGATCACACGAGGATCAAACCGCACCTCCACTGCCACGTTTCCCGCCACGAAAGGCGGAGTATCCACGAGGGCGGCGTCGAGCCGGCGTCGCACCGTCGTCGGATCGGTCAGCGTCCAGCCCGGAACGGCAGCCAGCCCGTCCGAATCGGTTCCATCCGAGACCCCGCTGACGAGCAGAAACAGGCTCCTCGAAACGGCGTCTTCATCCCCTCGGGCAACCGCCGCACGGTAACGGTGCAGGGCATCGCCAGCCGCGCCGTCACAGCGTTCGGCACGGTCGGCTTCGGCGACGACCACCAGCCGCTGTGTCGCCTCGTCGCCCGTCGCCGACTCCTCCGCGAGCGCGACGGCCGCATCGAGATCGGCGTTGCCAAACGGGAGCTCCTCCTCGAGCTCGCGGCATACGTCGCCGATCTCGGTGGGGGTCGCGCGGATCGCCACCCGGCGCGGCCGTGGCTCGGCGACGATCACCGTGAGCCTGTCCGCAGGCCCCATGCGGGCCGCTGCGGTGGCGAGGCCGCGGCACGCCGCGAGCCAGAGCGGCACGGAGTCTGGACCGGCCGAATGATCGAGCACGACTGTCACGTCCGCAGGACCGCGCGCGGCCGCCGCAGCGATGCCCGCGACCGGGCCCGCGGCGCAGACCTCGACGAGATAGGTCGGCCGACCGGCGCGGAACGACCGCACCGCCGACAGCCCGAGTGCCGGCGAGCCGTCATGGTGGGAGGCGGCGTGAGGCGACAAGGCCGCCACCAGATGCTCGGCCCGGAGACGGCCGACCGCAGCCAGCCGCTGACGGCCCGGCGGCAGCGGCCAGGCACGGTCGAACGAGTCGGTGGCGACGACCAGGGGCGGACGATCGACGGCGAGGCCGGGAGCGATCGCCGGATCGACGAACGGCGGCTCGCCATGGGCCATTTCAAACGCCAGGTCGAAGCCGCGCATCCGTGGCACGCTCCGCCGCGCGTGCGCTGCGGTGTCATCGGGCACCACCTGCATGCCGCCCGAGGGCCCGCTGCGGCCGCTGGTGCTCCGGCCAACCGGCAGCGGCGCCCCCCGCACGACAGGCGGCCTGGCGGTCGGTGCGGCGTTCGTGTCGGCCACCGCATTCGCTCGTGGCCCGGCAGTGGGGAGATCGGCGACACCATCCACCGGTCGATCGGTGGCCACGTGGTTCGCCTCTGCACGACCGGCGCCGGATTTCACATCGGCATCACGGACTGGCCGGGGGCCACGCGTGGCTGCGTGCCGTGCTTTCGGACGCTCGCTCGGGCCACGGGTAGCGAAGTCGGTGATCGAGATGCCCGCGCAAAACATCGCGATGACGAAGCCCAATGCGGCCGCCACGGCCATGCCATCCCGGGCCAGTTCCCGCAGCCACCGAACTCCCCAGCCACGCGCCTTGCCGTCGCGCGGCCGGCCGACCGCTGGCGTCGGCGTTTCAGCCTCCCGTACGCGCACCCTGGTCGCCAGCCCGACCGGCATCGACACGTCGACGAGCATGCGGTCGATGGAACGTTCGTCGAAGAGCTGTTCGGGCCGCAGGCGATCCTCGAGATGCGGCGGCACATCCACGGCGCGCAGGGCCGCGTCGATCCACGGATCGGAGAAGGCCGCGCCGTGTGTCATCTCATGAGGGTCCATCATCTCAATCCTTGCCCACCGACGACACATCGCCGGGCCGCGGCAACGCCGACGCCAGCAGGAACTCCCGCAGCCGCACCCGCGCGCGACTGACCCGCGACAGTACGGTGCCGAGGGGAATTCCCTGGAGATCGGCGGCCTCGCGGTGCGTCAGCTCGCCCACCACGACGAGCACCAACGTCTCCCGAAGTTCGGCCGGCAATCCGCCGAGGGCCCGCTGCATCCGCGCCGACAGCTCGCCTGCGAACGGCTCGGGATCCGGCGGCGCCACGAGCCGTGCCGATTCGTCGCCGAGCGTCGTCTGGCTCGTGCCATGTTTTCGCCAGTGATCCGCCACACGCCGGCGCAGAATGCCGAGCAGCCAGGCCCGCTCGCTGCGGCCCGGATCGTAGAGGTGACGACTCACCCACGCAGACCGGAAGGTGTTTTGGAGGACGTCCTCCGCATCGTGCGCATCCCCCAGCATGCGATAGGCGACGCGGTACAGGGTGGGCACGTGGTCGCGCGTCCATTGGTCGAATCGCGACGCACAGTCGGCGTCGGCGTCCGGAGCAGGGGGGGAGGTGTCGTGAGGCATCGGGCGGCCGCCTGTCCTCCCTGTCTGTTCGCTCCGCGGCCGGCTGGCTATTCCACAGCGTGCCGCCGGGGCCTACCGGCCGGCTCCCTGAGGGCCCCGCGCGGCCCGCACTCCGGCCGCCGAGACGGCCAGCCAGTTCGGCACCTGGCCCGCCGCGGGCAGCTTGACCACCTTGGCCGAACGGATTCCCGGGCAGGCGAGCACGGCCGCGATCGCCTCGGGCGACGGCTCCTGATCGAGATTCAAGACACCGATGGCATCGCCGCCGGGAGTGGTGCGGCCCACCGTCATCTGCCCGATATTGACGCCCTTCGCGCCGAATGCCGTCCCCACACGGCCGATGATGCCGGGCACGTCTTGGTGCGTGAACACGAGCAGAATGCCGTCGAGGTAGGCTTCGAGCCTGTGCCCCTCGAGCTGCACCAGCCGGGGCATCGCATGGCCGAAGAGCGTGCCGGCAGCCCGATGCACCTGGTCACCGGCGACGAGATCGACGGCCACCACCGAACTGAACGCACCGGGATCGGTGCGGCTCTGCTCGACGAGGTCGATGCCCCGCTCCCGCAGCAGCATCTCGGCATTCACGATGTTGACGTCGTCGAAGGCCGATTCGAGAAGGCCGGCCGCGAAGGCTGCCGTCACAAGCTTCGTGTTGCGGCCGGCCACCTCGCCTCGGTAGGCGATCGAGCACGACCTGGGCTGGGCCTCGTCGAGCTGGGCAAGCAGCAGCCCGAGCCGCCAGGCGAGATCGAGAAAGCCACGCACGCCCTCGAGCACGGCGGGGTCGACGGCACTGGAGTTCACCGAATGCCTGATCGTGCCGGTCGAGAAGAAATCGACGAGCAGCCCCACGCCCTCCACGGCCACCTGCGACTGCGCCTCCTCGGTGCTCGCGCCGAGATGGGGCGTGACGAGCACGTTCGGCATGCCGAACAAGGGGCTTTCGGTGCAGGGCTCCTTCTCGAACACGTCGAGCGCCACGCCGCCGATCACGCCGGTCTGCAGGCCCTCCACGAGCGCCTGCTCGTCGTAGATGCCACCGCGGGCACAGTTCACGAGCCGCACGCCCCGCTTGAGCAACGCGAGCTCGGGCCGGCCGACGAGATGCCGCGTCTCGTCGGTGAGCGGCGTATGCACTGTCAGGTAGTCGACCTCCGGGAGCATCCCACGAACGGTCTCGAAGAGCTCGATGCCGAGCTCCGCAGCCCGCTCCGGCGAGAGGAAGGGGTCGTATCCGATCACCCGCATGTCGAACGCCCGAGCCCGCTTCGCGACCGCCTGGCCGATGCGGCCGAGGCCGACGATGCCGAGGGTCTTGCCCGCCAGTTGCACCCCCATGAATTTGTTGCGGTCCCAGCGATGGTCACGCAGGCTGGCGTCGGCGGCGGCGACGTTGCGCGACAGAGCCAGAATCAGCGCGAAGGCATGCTCCGCGGTGCTCACGGTGTTGCCCGCGGGGGTGTTCATCACCACGATGCCCTGCCGTGTGGCGGCGTCTTTGTCGATGTTGTCGGTGCCCACGCCGGCCCGCACGATCGCCTTGAGGCGATGATTGCCGGCGAGCGCGTCGGCCGTGATCTTCACGCCGCTGCGGCAGATCGCCCCGTCGTGGCTGGCCAGTGTCTGCCGGAGCGCGTCGCCCGACAGGCCGGTGCGAACCTCGTAGGTGATCCCGGCTGCGGCTGCCGCATCGAGCAGGGCGAGGCCGTCGGGGCTGAGGGTGTCGAGCACGATGATCGAGGGCATGAGGATCCTTTCCGGGGTGTCTCCGGTCGGCACCGGCAGGGCGTCAGACCCGACGGGCGTGCTGAAACTCGAGCATGTAATCGCGGAGCGCTTCGACGCCCTCGACGGGCATTGCGTTGTAGATGCTGGCCCGAATTCCGCCCACCGAGCGGTGACCCTTGAGGTCGACGAGCCCCCGAGCGGTAGCGCCTTTGACGAATTCCTTCTCTGTGGCCTCGTCGGGCAGCCGGAAGGTGACGTTCATGTCGGAGCGGCAGTCGGGCCGGGCGTGCCCGGCATAAAACCCTCCCGAAGCGTCGAGCGTGTCGTAGATCAACGCAGCCTTGGCACGATTGTGCCGGGCCATGCTCTCGAGCCCCCCGACCGAATCGCGAATCCAGCGACAAACGAGCCCGAGGATGTACACGGCGAACACCGGAGGCGTGTTCGGCCGCGAGCCGTTCTTCACGTGCGTGCGGTAGTCGAGCATGGTGGGAAGGTCGTCACGCGAACGCTCCAGCAGGTCTTTGCGAATGATCACGGCCGTGACGCCCGCGATGCCGGCGTTCTTCTGCGCACACGCATAGATCAGGCCGTGCTTCGCCACGTCGATCGGCCGCGACAAGAAGTCGCTGGAACAATCGCACACGAGCGGTGCGGCGCCGACGTCCGGATCGTGCTTCCACTGCACCCCCTGGATCGTTTCGTTGCTCGTGACGTGCACATAGGCCGGCGACTCGGAGAGATGAATCTCGCCGGCCTCCGGCAGCCGGTCGTAGTTGCTCGCGGCGCCGTCCCAGGCCACGTGCACCTTGCCCTCGCGGCGGGCCTCCTTGATCGCCGTCGCGCCCCACGTGCCAGTCACGATGTAGTCGGCCGCTCCTGACTGCCCCCGCAGGAGGTTCATCGGCACCATGGAAAACTGCTGGCTCGCGCCTCCCTGCAGGAACACGACCTCGTGGGATTCACCGATTCCCAGCAGGCCCTTCAGGTCGGCGAGTGTCTCGTCGAGGATCTTGTCGAACGCCGGGCTCCGGTGGCTGATCTCGAGCACCGAGATCCCCACGCCGGGCAGGGCGAGCAGCTCGTCACGGGCCCGTTCGAGCACCTCGAGCGGCAGAACCGCAGGCCCGGGCGAAAAATTAAACACGCGATCGGCGACCGACACGAGACTGCGATCCGTCACAGGCATGACTCCAGGGCTGCGGACAGGCGGTCGCCCGGCCGGCGGAATCCCCGCGTCGTGCGGCGGTCACCGGACGGCGACTCGGGGCAGAATAGGAGGCCTCGGCACCACGGTCAACGGGCCAGCGTTCCCGTCGCAGGCGTCGATCCGTTGAGGGAGGCAACCTTGGCCGCCACGGTCGGCTGCTGCCCGTCGACGGCCAGCGCCCGGGAGTAGTTTTGCAGGGCCTGCGTGGGATCGCCGGAGGCCTCGCGCAACTGGCCCAGGGCCACGAGCGCGCGGGTGTTGTCGGGGGCGATCGCCAGGGCGTCGATCAGGTGGTTTTCTGCCTGCCGCACATCGCCATGCTCCTGGCAGAGCCGCGCGAGCTCGATCTGCGGATTCGGATTCCCTGGTTCCCGGCGGGCCCACTCCTGAAGCTGAGCCGTCGCCTCGGCGGTTCGATTCTCCTCCACGAGAAGCACCGCGAGCGCCCGCTGACAGGCTTCATGGTTTGGCGCCCGGGCCAGGCACAGGTGGTAATACTGCTCGGCCGTCTGCAGGTCTGCCGGCCGGCCGAACAGTTTGGCCTGCTGGTGATACGTGGCCCCGAGGTTGTAGAAGCAGTCGGGGCTGCCCGGCTGCTTCACCAGGGCCTGCTGAAAGTGGTCGACTGCGCCTTTGTAGTTGCCCTGCTGGTAGAGCTTCACGCCCTCGGCGTTGTCGTTGCGCATCAGGCCGCCACAGCCCGTCACCAGACAGGCACACAGCACCGCGACCACGTTCGATGTCACCGCCCGCTTCATGCCCGGGACGGTACCGACGGGCCGACATGCGGAACAAGCCCAGCCCAGCCTGCGCAGCTTGCGCATGACTCTGAGGCTTCGGGCTCTCTACATCCAGTCGGCGGACGGCGGGGCAGGTGATAACGACCCGCAATCGGAGCCGGCGGTAGGCATGCTCGAATCCGGTCGTGTTGAGAGTACATAACTCGTGGGTTTTGATCAGGCGCCGATAGTCCTCAACGACTCCCTTCTTCTGCGCGTGCCCACCGACCGACTCCGCCGAAACTGCTACCCGGCATCCCTTCGG
>JBMLMS010000299.1:0-1498 GCA_049243925.1 Pirellulales bacterium | reverse complement strand
GTGCCGAGGAGCCGCAGGCTCGAGAGGTCGCGGCCCTCGATGTGCTGCATGCCCCACTTCATGAACGAGCGGATCGCGGTGGGCGCCGTGTAGAAGATCGTCGGCTTTTCCTGCTCGATGATCTCCCAGAAGCGGCCTTCGTGCGGGGCGTTCGGGGCTCCCTCGTAGATCAGGATGCTCGCGCCGGCAGCGAGCGGGCCGTAGGTCACGTAGCTGTGGCCGGTGATCCAGCCGCAGTCGGCGGTGCACCAGAAGAGATCATCGTCGCGCAGGTCAAACACCCATTCGGCTGTGGTCTTGGCCCAGAGCAGGTAGCCGGCCGTCGTGTGCTTGATGCCCTTGGGCTTTCCGGTCGAGCCGCTCGTGTAGAGGATGAAGAGCGGGGCTTCGGAGTCCATCGGCGTCGGGGGCTTGTCGGCGGGCATCCCGGCCACGAGGTCGTGCCACCAGACGTCGCGGCCCGGCACCATCTCGCACGGCTGCCCCGTGCGCTTGAGCACGATTACGTGCTTCACCGTCGTGGGCGGATGCGACGGTGACGCGAGGGCCGCATCGACATTTTTCTTGAGCGGCAGTTGGGCCCCGCGGCGCCAGCCGCCGTCGGCGGTGATCACGGCCACGGCCTGGGCATCGTGGTTGCGGTCGGCGATCGCCTCGCTCGAAAACCCGCCGAAGATCACGGAGTGCACGGCGCCAATTCGGGCGCAGCCCAGCATCGCGATCACGAGCTCGGGCGTCATCGGCATGTAGATCGAGACGACGTCGCCCTGCTTCACCCCGAGCTTCTCGAGCCCGCCGGCAAACTTGCAGACTTCCGCGTGGAGCTGCTTGTAGGTGTATTCGCGCCGCTCGCCCGTCGGCTCGCCCACCCACACCATCGCGGTCTTTTCGCCTTTGCCGGCGGCGATGTGCTGGTCGAGGCAGGCGGCCGAGGCGTTCGTGTGGCCGTCGACAAACCATTTCGCCACGGGCGGCTCCCAGTGGAGCACCTTCGAATAGGGCTTCATCCAGGGCAGGGCCTGGGCGCGGGAGTGCCAGAAGCCTTCGAGGTCGGCAGCGGCCTCGTCGTAAAGCTTCTTATAGTCGGCAAGCGAGCCGATCCGGGCCTTCTTGGAGAACTCCGCGGGCGGCGGAAACACGCGGTCTTCCTGCATCACGCTGGCCACGCGGCCGGCTGCCTTTTCTGGCGCTGCCATGAATCTTGTTCCCCGTCGGTCTCTGCGGAAAGTGCTGAAACGCCATGAGCGTTGCGAAAATCAGACCATTCCGAAGGAACCCCGGCAAGGGGCTACCCCAGGGAAAGCCTTCAACGCTGCTCAATCGACCGAAAGATTTCGACGAGCGAAATGGTCAGACCTGTCAGCACTGTAGACGAGAGCGTGTCGGATTCGCGAAGGATCGAGATCGGGGCGGCTGGACGGTGAATGCTGACCGTTCGGCTGGATGGATCGATAGCCCACGCCTCGCGGCACCCGGCATCGAGCCATGCTTGGAGCTT
>JBMLMS010000298.1:0-12813 GCA_049243925.1 Pirellulales bacterium | reverse complement strand
GTGAGCCGAAGCCTGGAGGGCGAAGGCGAACGTCCGGCGAGACGGTACGGGGCAGGCCCGAGCCGGATTGGGCCAATCAAGCGCATTGACAGGCTGAAGCCTGTCCTACACGCGTTCGTGCTCAGCCCTGCAGCATGCGCGAGCGGGCGAGGGCGTCTTCGGCTTCCGCGATTCGGCCGCCGCGCATGCAGGCTACGCTCAGGGCGGTGTAGCTGAAGGGGTCTTTCGGCTCGATCTCGCAGACGCGGCGGGCGTGACCGATGGCCTCGTCGTGCCGTTCGAGCCGAGTACACCAGGCTGCCAGGGCCGAGTGGGCCAGGGCGAAGTCGGGGTGTTCGGCCACGACGCCTTCAAGGGCCACGACGGCCGCGGCCAGATTGCCCGCGTTCTTGAGGGCCTCGGCAGCCTCGTACCGTTCTTCACGACTTGCCATTGTGCGCATGCTCCTCTCTGGTTTCGGGCCCGGTTGCGGGGTTCTGACCGACGCATTCCCGGAGCCTCGGCAGTCTACCGGCCGGCGACCGGCCGGCGAGTGGACAGGGCCGGTCAGGCGGGTTGGACAGGGGAGCGAGGCGGCGGAGGCAAGGTGTGCACCCAGCGGAAAATTGCCATTGAATCGAGCTGGCCGACGAGCCGATAACCCCGGGGTCAGGCGGTCGGCCAGAGCCCGGCCGCGTCCTCTCAGAGAACGACAGGCGCGTCTTGAGCATTCATCCGCTGGCCGCTGTGAGCCCCGATGCTCGCCTCGGCGTGGGAGTGACGGTCGGGGCCTTCGCGACGGTCGAAGGCGACGTCGAACTCGGTGATTTCTGCACCGTTGCCGCCGGAGCGGTCGTAAAGAGCGGTACGCGGGCAGGCTGCCACAACGAATTTGGCGAGCACTGCGTGATCGGCGGGGCCCCGCAGCATGCGGGCCGTCCGCAGCAGGTGGGCACGCTCGTGATCGGCGACCACAACGTGTTTCGCGAATACGTGACGGTGCACCGGGCACTCAAAGTGGGCACGGCAACGGTGATCGGCGACCACAACTACGCGATGGCCACGGCCCACGTGGGCCACGACTGCGTGGTGGGCAACAATTGCATTTTCGCCAATGGCGCGCTCCTCGGAGGGCACGTGACCGTGGAGGACCGGGCTTTCGTGTCTGGCGCCGTGGCCGTGCATCAATTCTGCAGAATCGGGCGGCTCGCGATGGTGGGCGGTCACGCCCGCGTCGTACAGGATATTCCGCCCTATATGCTCGTGGACGGACAGAGCGGCTGCATCGTCGGGCTCAATATCGTGGGCCTGAAACGCAGCGGCCACTCGGCCGATGAGATCGCCGAACTGAAGTCGGCGTATCGCGCCATCTACCGCCGAGGCCTGCCGTGGAAGCAGGTGCTCGACGCCCTCGCGGAGGAATTCCGCAGCGGTCCGGCCCTGCATCTCCGGGCGTTCCTCAGTGCGGGCACACGCGGCTTCGCGCAGGAGCGACGCGCGCCACCTGCGGCAACGTTGCGGCTGCGGGTCGCCGACGAAGAGGCCGAACCCCAGCCCGCGGTACGGTCACGGGCCGGCTGAGTCAGGGCCTGCGGGATCGTCGCCCGGCTGCCCCTCCATGCCATACCGCTGCAGCTTGCGGCGCAGCACGGAGCGGTCGATGCCGAGGAGTTTGGCCGCCAGCGATTTGTTTTGCATGGTGGCGGCGAGCGTGCGTTCGAGGTGTATCCGCTCGACGTCCGCGAGCGTGGGCCATGCCGTATCCGCCGCCTGGTCGTCGGTGGACGACGGCCCGGCGACTGCAGCCCGGCCCGGCATCGGGGGCAAAGGGTTCGCCCGAGGCTGCCCAACATCCGGCTCCACCCGAAACACACCCGGCACCGCCGTTGTCGAGAGAATGCCCTGGGCCGTGGCCTGGACGAGCTGCGACACGTCGTGCGGCGACCGCGCGGCCGGAGCGTCCGGGCGAGGGCCGACCACGCCGGCCGATCCCATGAAGCCACTCAATGCCTCGGGGTCGATTTCGTCACCCGACGAAAACATCACCGCCCGCTCGAGCACGTTTTCCAGTTCGCGCACGTTGCCCGGCCAGGCATACGACTGCAGCACTTCGATGGCCGGCGGCGACAGCGTGTAGAGCGGCATGCCGTGCCGCCCGGCCAACTCCGCGAGGTAGCGGGCGGCGAGCACAGGCACGTCTTCCGGACGGTCTTTGAGCGGGAGCGTACGAATCGTGACGACATTCAGCCGGTAGTAAAGATCCTCGCGAAACCGTCCTGCGGTCACCTCGTGGCCGAGGTCGCGATTCGTCGCGGCGACGACCCGCACATCGACCGGGATCTCGTCGTGGCTGCCCACCGGGACGACCGTCCGCTGCTGAAGAACACGGAGGAGTTTCGCCTGGAGCTCGAGCTCCATCTCCCCTATCTCGTCGAGAAAAATCGTGCCTCCGTCGGCGGCCCGGAAGCAGCCGAGCGTCGACGACGTGGCGCCCGTGAATGATCCCTTCACGTGGCCGAACATGTGGCTCGCGAACAACGTACCTGTCGTGACGGCGCAATCGACGGGAATGAACGGCTTGGTGGATCGCCTGCCGCTGGCATGAATCGCACGCGCGATGAGCTCCTTGCCGGTGCCACTCGGCCCCAGGATCAGCACGCTCGACTGATGCGCCGCCACCAGTTCGATCGCCCTGCGCACCTGCTGCGTCCATGGCGATACGCCCGCGATCCGTTCGAGCGAAAACGCCGGGGTACGGGAGTGGGAGAGGGAAGCCATCGTGGCGGTGATTGACTCAGGGCGACTGGCGACGGGACATGGGCCATGAAGGCGGCCTGGACGACCGCTCAGGCCGTGTCGAAGCACGGACGCTCCTCCCGCGCTCCGACCGCAACTATATCCCCGGAATCGGTGATCTGCCAGCGCTGGGTCGGACCAGACCGGTGGCAACGATTGAATCGATTTTCGAAAAAAATCGGACAGCGTCGTTCGCCGGGCTCGGAAAGATGGGCAAAGATTGAGGTGGTGAACCGCGCCCCTGTGGCCGCCGGCCGCCGTCCGGAATGATCCCGAGCATGACCCACACGTCCCCCGCCATGCCAAACCACGCCAAGGCTCCCGCGACCGTACAGCCGACCACCCAGAGGCGCCGCCTGTGGCGCTGGCCGTGGCTGATCGGTGCGGCAATCCTCGCTGCCCTCGGCTGGCTGGTGGCCGACCGGCTGCTCGTCGATCGCCGTCCGATCCTTGTGGGCCTTCTGCATTCTCAGACCGGGCCGATGGCGATCAGCGAAAAATCGATGATCGACGCCGAAGTGCTGGCGCTCGAAGAGATCAACGCGGCCGGAGGCATTCTCGGCAGGCCCGTTCGGTGGGTGATCGCCGACGGTGCATCCGACCCTCCCACGTTCGCCCGCCAGGCCGAAAGGCTCATCCGTCAGGATGGCGTATCGGTCGTGTTCGGATGCTGGACCAGCGCGAGCCGCAAGAGCGTGCTGCCGGTCGTCGAAGCCGCCGATCATCTGCTCGTCTACCCGATGGCCTACGAGGGCCTCGAGCAATCGCCCAATGTCATCTACACCGGCGGCGCCCCGAACCAGCAGATCACCCCGGCCGTCCAATGGTGCTACAACACGCTCGGCGCCCGTCGGTTTTTCCTCGTCGGCTCGGACTACATCTGGCCGCACTGCGTCAACGCGATCATCTCCGACCAGCTCGCCGGCCTCGCCGCGGAGCGGATCGGCGAGGCCTACATTCCCTTCGGAAGCACCGACGTCGACGCCACGGTCCGGGCGATCGTGGCCGCCAAGCCTGATGTCGTCCTCTCCACGGCGGTGGGCGATTCCGGGCTCGCGTTGGCGCGGGGCCTACGGGCTGCCGGCGTGCGGCCCGAGGAGACGCCGGTCGTGACCTTCGCGATCGCAGAGGACGAACTCCGCGGCGCTGCACGCGACGACTTTGCCGGGCACTACGCCGCCTGGAACTACTTTCAGAGCATCGAACGGGCCGAGAATCAGGCGTTTGTGCGTGCCTTCAAGGCCCGGTATGGCAGTGACCGCACCACGTCGGACGTGATCTCCACCGCGTACAACAGCGTCAAGCTATGGGCCCAGGCGGTCGAGGAGGCTGGCACCGCCGACGTGCAGCAGGTGCGGAATGCAATCCGCTTCCAGAGCCTCAACGCGCCCGAAGGAATCATCTCGATCGACTCCATCACGCAGCACACCTGGCGGCCAGCCTCGATCGGTCGCATTCGTCCCGATGGACAGTTCGACGTGGTATGGACCAGCCGGACGGCGGTTCGCCCCGTGCCGTTCCCGCTCTCCCGGTCGCGGGAGGCATGGGAGGAATTCGTCGCCGGCCTGCACACGCGCTGGGGAGGTGCGTGGAGCAACACCACGGGCCGGGCGACATCATCAGTTCCTGGAGTTCCGTGATCGGCACACCCCCTGACATGAGCCACCACTCGACATCCCGCAACGCTCTCCCTGGAGGAACGGCTGCCATGCAGCGGTCGATCGCGGGGCGGCTGCTGTTTTGGTTTCTGGTGATCGCTCTCATCCCATGCGCGATTCTCACGGCCATCACGGCCCGAATCGCGACGCGGGCCCTGGAAAACTCGGTCCGCAACAATCTGCTCCAGATCGCGGCGGCGAAGGCGGGGGAGCTCGAAGCCTACGCGATCGAGCGGGTCCGAGACGGCATGGCCACCTCACGCGGGCCCACCGTGGTGCGGGCGGTGCGTGAGCTCTCGGCGGCTGCCGGCACCGGCCAGGAGCCCGTCGATCCAGAGCGGCTCAAAAAGCTGCTGGCAGCGGGCGAAGAGTTCGACGAGTTCCTCGGCTACGTGGCGAACTCCTTCGGCTACGACGAGGTCCTGCTTCTCGATACCACGGGCCGCGTGCTCTATTCGCTCGACCGGCAATTGCCTGCCGGATCGTCGCTGGTGACGGGCAGCCTGGCATCGTCGGAGCTTGCCGCAGGGTTCGACCGGTCGCGCATGCTGCTGCAGTCGGAACTCTGTGGATTCCAGGCCTACGGCGGCAACCGCCGCCCACTTGCCTTCGTGACGAGCCCCGTGTTTGCCGAGGGCCGTGTGATCGGCGTCTTGGCGCTGGGGCTCGGCCCGGAGCGTGTCTGGCAGGTGCTCTCCGACTTGAGCGGGCTGGGCCGCACCGGCGAGATCGTCACCGGCGAGCAGCAGGGCCAGTCGGTACTCGTCACCTGCCCGCTCCGCAACGCTCCCGACGCAGCCTTCAAACTCCAGATTCCGCTCGGCGGTGAAACGGGGGCGGCCGCTCAAAAAGCAGCCAGCGGGGCTCGTGGCTACGGGGTCGTGCGCGACTACCGCGGAGAGGAAGTCGTGGCCGCCTGGTGCTACCTGCCGAGCTACCGCTGGGGCATGAACGTCAAGCAAGACGCGAAAGAGGCGTTTGCCCTCGTCAACTTTCAGCGGGCCGCGATCATCGGCCTCTCGCTCGCCACCATCCTCGGCGTCACGATCGCGGCGCTCGCCGTCGCCCGCACCATTTCCGCGCCGATCCGCACCGCCGTCGACGTGGCCCGCCAGGTGGCCGGGGGCGATCTACGGGCCGACGTGGGCGTCACGAGTGACGACGAGACAGGTGCGCTCCTGACCGCGATCCAGACGATGACCAACGACCTGCGCGGCCTGATCGGCCGCATCCAGAAGTCGTCGGTGGCGCTGATCTCGACCGCCACCGCGATTCAGGCCACGAGCAGCGAGCAGCAGCAGGTGATCGCCGACTACGGCGCCTCCACGAGTGAGGCCGTGGCCGCGGTGAAGGAGATCTCCGTCACGAGCCAGGAACTCGTGCGCACGATGACGGAGGTCAACGACATGGCGGCGCACACCGGTGCAATGGCGGCCGAGGGCCGCGGCAATCTCTCGGGCATGGACGCCACGATGCGGCAGCTCGCTGAAAATACTTCGTCGTTCGGTGCGAAACTGGCCACGATCAGCGAGCGGGCGGCCAACATCAACCTCGCCGTCACCACGATCACCAAGGTGGCCGACCAGACGAACCTGCTCTCGATCAACGCGGCGATCGAGGCGGAGAAGGCGGGCGAATATGGCCTCGGTTTCCTCGTCGTGGCCCGTGAGATTCGCCGCCTCGCCGACCAGACGGCCGTGGCCTCGCTCGACATCGAGCGCATGGTCAAGGAGATGCAATATGCCGTGTCGGCGGGCGTGATGGAGATGGACAAGTTTTCCGAACAGGTCCGTGGAGGCGTGCGCGAGATCGGGGACATTTCCGGCAAGCTCGGAGACATCATCGGGGCGGTGCAGGGAATCACAGGCCGCTTCGGTCAGGTGACCGAGGGCATGCGGGCGCAGTCGCAGGGGGCGGATCAGATCCGCGAGGCGATGGTCCGCCTCGCCGAAGGCGCCTCGCGCACGGCGGCCTCGCTCGACGACTTCAACAAGGCCACGACCCACCTGCGCGAGGCCGTCGGCGACCTCAAGGAAGAGGTCTCCCGCTTCACGATCTGACGCGGGTCACGGCGTATGCAAATCCTCACGTTCACCGTCGCCGGCCAGCCCTACGCGATCCCCTCGAGGACGGTGCTCGAGGTGCTGCCGCTCGTGCCCGCGCGGCCGATTCCACTCCTGCCGCCGTACGTGCCCGGCGTGTTCACCTACCGTGGGCATCTGGTGCCCCTCGTCGATCTGGCCCGTCGATTCGAGACGCCGCCGAGCGAGCCGGGCGGCCGACGGCGACTCAGCACCCGCGTGATCGTCGTCGAGTTCGCGCTGCCGCGGGCGCCGGCGGACGACCAGCCCGACGGCCCGCACGCGAGCCCGGTGCGGCTCGGGGTCGTGGCCGACAACGTGGTGTCGGTGCAGACGGTATCCGCCGACGAATCGCTCCCGACGATGTCAGGGGGCCAGGCGCCGTTTTTGGGCAGACTCCTCCGCCTGGGCGGCAGCACCGTGCAGATGGTGGTCGTCGACCACCTGCTTCCGCTCGACCTGCTCACCGGGCTGATCGCGGCGGCCGGAGCCACCGGGCCATGACACCCACGACGCCTCGCGATCCACAGCCGGTTCCCGCCGCGGAAGACCTGCTCGCCCGCTGGATCGGGCTCGATTCCGACACGATCGGATCGGCCTCGATCGCGCGGGCCGTGCGGGCCCGCATGGAAGCGCTCGGCGTCGATGATCCGGCGGAGGCCGTGAAGCGAGCCGGCTGCGATGCAGCGGAACGCGATCGGCTCGTCGAGGAAGTTGTGGTCGGCGAAAGCTGGTTTTTCCGTGATCCGCAAGTGTTCGCGTTCGTGGGTCGATTCGCAGCCACCCTGGCGGCACTGCCCGGCCGCAGACCGATCCGGGTGCTCAGCGCCCCCTGCGCGGGAGGCGAAGAGCCCTTCTCGATCGCGATCTGCCTCCTCGATGCCGGCCTGGCCCCAGACCAGTTCACGATCGATGCCATCGACATCAGCCACGCAGCGCTCGAGCGGGCGCGGCTGGCCCGCTACTCGGCGAATGCATTTCGCAATGCCGACTGCTCGTTCCGCGACCGCTGGTTTCACCGCGAAGGACAGGCCTCCGTGCTCGACGACGCGATTCGTCGGCAGGTGCGGTTCGCCTGGGGAAACCTGCTCGATGGCTCGTTCGTGGCCGCCTCGCTCGACACGGGTCGCGGTCCGTATGACGTCGTGTTTTGCCGCAATCTGCTGATCTATCTGACGACCGAGGCCCGTGCCCGGGTGGAGGCGGTGCTCGACCGGCTCGTCGCAGCCGATGGCCTGCTCGTGGTCGGTGCCGCCGAGCCACCGATCCTGAAGGGCGACTGGATCCCCGCCGGCGCCAGCTCGATCTTCGCCTTACGGCGCGGCGTTCGGGCCACGTCGACACCCACGGTTTCCGCTCGGGCGTCAACTCCGCCGCGCCGCCCCAGGCCACTGCATGCGGCGCCAGCCCGGCCCACACCGCCTCCGGCGGCCTCTCCGGGCAGCGTGACGGAGGCGGCCGCTCTGCGGCCGCTCGACGACGTCCTCCGCGAGGCCGGGGCGCTCGCCAATGCGCGGCGGCTCTCCGACGCCCTCGCCCTCTGCGACGCACACGCCCGGCAGGGCGGCCCGGCTCCCCAGCTCTTTTTTCTGATGGGCATGCTGCACCAGTCGGCCGGCGACCTCGATCGGGCGGAAGGCTGCTTCCACAAGACGCTCTACCTCGATGCCGCCCACGACGAGGCGCTGCTCGCACTCGCGCTGCTCGCAGGGCAACGCGGTGACACGGCGATGGCCGAGAAATACAAGCAGTCGGCGGCCCGCATCCTGGCACGAAAGGCGGCTCCATGAACACCTCCCAGCCACCCGGCGCGGAGATCGTACGGGCTCCGATGGAGGAGTGTTGGCGCCGGATCGGCGTGACGGGCGACCGTAGCTGCCCGGAGCTCGAGACGTACATCCACTGCCGCAACTGCCCCGTGCTCGCCGAAGCGGCCCGCACGTTTTTCGATCGAGAGGCTCCCGAGGGCTACCTGGAGGCGTGGAGCCGCATCCTCGAGGAGCCGGAGGTCGTCACCGATCCCGATGCCACGAGCGTGCTCGTCTTCCGGGTGGGTCGGGAGTGGATGGCGCTGCCCACGGGAACGCTCGTCGAAATCACCACGCTGCGGCCCCTGCACCGCGTGCCGCACCGCACGGCAGGCGGGCTCGAGGGCCTCGTCAACATTCGTGGTCAGCTGCAACTGTGCGTGTCGCTGCACACGATCCTGGGCCTCGAAGAACGGCCTCCGACCGTGCAGCCGGATGCCGAAGCCCCGACCGCCGCGAGGCTGCTCGTGGTGGAACGCGCGGATGGAGCCGGTGGCCGCTGGGTGTTCGGAGTCGACGAGGTCGCTGGTGTGCAGCAGGTCGTCCGCTCGACGATGCGGTCCGTGCCTTCGACCGTGAGCCAGTCGAACGCCCGCATGTGCCAGGCGCTGTTCGACTGGCAAGATCGCACGGTCGGGCTGCTCGATGATTCGCGGCTGCTCGACGGGCTCGCCGAGCTGATCGCCCGCTGACGGAAAGGAGGACGACATGGCAGACGACCTGAGCGGATTCTCGATGCTCGAATTGTTTCGGCTGGAAGCCGAAGGCCAGACGGCCGTCCTCTCCGCGGGCGTGCTGGCCGTGGAGGACCTCGAGCGGTCGCCCGAAACAATCGAGGCAATGATGCGGGCGGCCCATTCGCTCAAGGGTGCTGCGCGGATCATCGGCCTCGATCCGGCCGTGCGTGTCGCGCATGCGATGGAAGACTGTTTCGTGGCCGCCGGCAAAGGACAGTTTCACGTGCGGCCCGAGCATGTCGACATCCTGCTTGCGAGCATCGATTTTCTCTCCTCGATCGCACAGGCCGACGATGCACTCGCCCCAGAGAGCCGCTGGGCCGCGACGGCCGACGCGCTTATCGGCGAACTTGCCGCCCTGCTCGCCCCCGCCGCGGCCCCCGCCACGCCTCCTGTCCAGCCCGCGGCCACCCCTCAGCCAGTTCCCCACACTCCGGCCACTTCGCACGCCGTGCGGCCGCCTGCCGAGCCGCTCCAGCCACCGGCGGAGGCAGTGAACCCGGCTCCCCTGCCTCCGCCACCTCCCGCGGATGAGTCGGCTGCCCCGGCCACGGCGACGCCGGCCAAGTCGCTCGAGCCGACGGATCGCGTCGTCCGCGTCTCGGCCGACAGCCTCACGCGGCTCGTCGGCCTGGCGGGGGAGTCACTCGTGGAGACACGGCAGCTGCGGCCCTTCGTCGATTCGCTGCTCACGCTCCGGGCTGCGCAGGTCGATCTCTGTGACACGATCGCCGGGGTCGAGGAGCGGTTCAAGACCGACGACACTCACGTGCCTGCTCCGCTCCTGGGCATGCTCGCGCGGGTCCGGGAACGGGCCGACGCCTGTCTGGCGAGCCTCATGAAGCAGGTGGACGATTTCGAGAGCTTCGCACGGCGCAACGAAGACCTCTCGAATCGCCTCCATCACGAGGTGATCGTGAGCCGCATGCGGCCGCTCGCCGACGGCATCCGCGGCTTTCCTCGACTCGTCCGTGACGTCGCCCGCACCCTCGGCAAGCAGGTGCGATTCGAGGTGCGTGGTGAGCAGACCGGCGTCGACCGTGACATCCTCGACAAGCTCGAGGCGCCGCTCTCCCACCTGATCCGCAACGCCCTCGACCATGGGCTCGAGTCGCCGCACGACCGCGAGGCCGCGGGCAAGCCACCGATCGGCATGATCCGGCTGGAGGCCCGTCACCGTGCGGGTATGCTCAACATCACGCTCACCGACGACGGCCGCGGCATCGACGTCGAGACGCTTCGCGCCAAGGCGGTGGCCCGGGGGCTCGTCGCCCGGCAGGTCGCCGACCAGCTCACCGAGCTCGAACTCCTCGAATTTCTCTTCCTGCCAGGCTTTTCCACGAAAGATCAGGTGACCGAGATCTCGGGCCGCGGCGTGGGGCTCGACGTGGTGCAGAGCATGGTCAAGGGCGTGGGCGGCACCGTGCGAGTGGCCACCCAGCTCGGCCGCCAGACGGTGTTCACGCTCCAGCTCCCGATCACGATGTCGGTGATTCGCGCGCTGCTCGTCGACATCGGCGGCGAGCCCTACGCCTTTCCACTCACCCGGATCGACACGATCCTCCACTGCAGCCATGCCGACGTGCGCACCGTGGAGGGCCGGCAATACTTCGACCGCGACGGCGTCTCGATCGGCCTCGTGATGGCCGCCCAGATTCTCGAGATGCCAGACCGCGGCCAGCCCGCCGACCCCATGCCCGTCGTCGTGATCAGCGACCGCGGCCAGCAGTTTGGCATGATCGTCGACGCATTTTTGGGGGAGCGAGATCTGGAGGTGCGGCCTCTCGACCACCGCCTCGGAAAGGTGCCCGACATCAACAGCGCGTCGCTCTTGGAAAATGGCAACCCCGTGCTGATCGTCGACGTCGAAGACCTCGTCCGTTCGATCGACAACGTGCTCATGGGACGGCGGCTGTCGCGGGTGGAATTCGAACGGATGGCCGAGCAGTCGCGCCAGCGCAAAAGGATCCTCGTGGTGGACGACTCGATCACCGTCCGCGAGCTCGAGCGGCAACTGCTGCAGGCCCGCGGCTTCGCCGTGGATGTGGCCGTCGACGGCATGGACGGCTGGAATGCGATCCGGGGGGCCCACTACGATCTGGTGGTGACCGACGTCGACATGCCCCGGATGGACGGCATCGGCCTGGTGTCGCTGATCAAGAACGACCCCTCCCGCAAGGACATCCCGGTGGTGATCGTCTCCTACAAGGATCGTGAGGAGGACCGGCTCCGGGGGCTCGACGCCGGCGCCAATCGCTACCTCACGAAGAGCAGCTTCCACGACGAGACGTTCGTGCATACGATCATCGATCTCGTGGGAGAACCTCTGGCGTGAGATCGGCGGCATGAGAATCGGAATCGTCAACGACGTGCGGGCCGCCTGTGAAGCGCTGCGCCGCGTCGTCGATAGCCTGCCCGATCACGAAATCGCCTGGATGGCCGCGGATGGCGTCGAGGCAGTCGCGATGGCGAAGCGCGATCGCCCGGAGCTGATCCTGATGGATCTGATCATGCCGCATCTCGACGGCGTGCAGGCCACCCGGCAGATCATGGCGGCGGCGCCGTGTGCGATTCTCGTGGTCACAGCCACCGTGAGCGGCAACATCTCGTTGGTCTACGAGGCGATGGGATTCGGCGCCCTCGACGCCGTCGACACGCCGATGCTCGGCCCGGCGGGCGAGGTGAGCGGAGCCGGCGCCCTGGTCGAGAAGATCGGCATGATCGCCAAGATCGTGGGTTCGTCTGAGACCAAGCGGCCCGTACGGGCCGCAGCCACGGCGGCCCCGCCAAAACTCGTGGTGGTGGGCGCTTCGACGGGCGGCCCCAAGGCCGTC
This sequence comes from Pirellulales bacterium, assembly GCA_049243925.1. Taxonomy (GTDB): domain Bacteria; phylum Planctomycetota; class Planctomycetia; order Pirellulales; family UBA1268; genus RGVT01. Next base: position 920 of record JBMLMS010000298.1, on the reverse strand, counting down.
TCCGACCTGCTCATGCCGCTGCCGCACGACTGGAACGCGGCGGTGCTCGTGGTGCAACACGTGGACGTGGCATTTTCGCAGGGGCTCGCCAAGTGGCTCAGCGACCGCACCGGCCGAGCCGTGCGGGTGGCCGAGCACGGGCAGCACCCAGCCGCCGGCGACGTGCTCCTGGCCGGCACCAACGATCATCTCGTGTTGTCGAAATCCCGCACGCTCGAATATCGCGAAGAGCCTCGCGAGGTGTTCTTTCGGCCGAGCGTCGACGTGTTCTTCGAGAGCGTGGCCGAGCACTGGCCCCAGACGGGCGTCGCGATTCTGCTCACCGGCATGGGGCGTGACGGAGCGAAGGGGCTCCTCAAGCTCCGCTCACGCGGCTGGCACACACTGGCCCAAGACGAAGCCTCGAGCGTCGTCTGGAGCATGCCGAAGGCGGGCATCGAGGCGGGGGCCGCATGTGAAGTGCTCTCCGTCGATCAGATGGCCCGATCACTCATCGCCCGCATCCGGGCCTGAACGCCGGCGGCGGCCTCGATCACCCGCATGACGGCGAGCACCGTCGCCTCGCCTCCTGCAAGCGCGATCACCTGCACTCCGACCGGAAGGCCACGGCTGCCGCGGTCGGTGAGCGCCGCCGCCCGCTCCACGGGATCCCACGTCGGCGCGCGGCCCGCCTCCTCGTCGGCCCTCACACTGGTCACCGGCACCGCCCCGGCCGCGAGGTCGAGGAGGTTCGCAAGCATGCAAGGCGTCGCCGCCGGGAGCAGCGTGGCGGCGGTGCCATGCAGAAGCGCCGGCACGGCCGACACGGGGCACACAAGCGCGTCGTACCGTTCGGCAAGCATGGCCACGCGGCCGGCAATCTCGGCACGGCGGGCGAGCAACAGCGCACGATCTGCCGGGCCGCGCGGACCGGTGGCCCG
>JBMLMS010000297.1:1623-5234 GCA_049243925.1 Pirellulales bacterium | reverse complement strand
GTCAGGCGTCCCAGCGGAGATTTGGTGACACGCCGTGGCCACGGGTGCCGCAGAAACTGACGTCGATGCCCAGGTCGCGTGCCACGGCCGCCTTGAGGAGCGCCGCCTTGTCGGCCGCGGCGGCGTCCTTCGCATAGGCCACCTGGATGTGGTTGGCCTTGTGGCGGGCCATCATCTGATCGCGCGAGATGCCATAGGTGACCGCGTGCATGATCGGCCACTGCGGCGTCGTCGCGTCGAGCCGGCGGCGGGTCTCTTCATCGGGCAAGGCCACGGCCTGGGCTCGGCCGATGTCCATTCGCAGTTTTTCCTGGCCGGAGCTGCCGTCGACCCAGATCCGGCTCCACACGATCTCGCCCGGCTTGCTCACGCCGGCGAGCGTGCTGCCGCCGAGCCGGAAATACATCGGCGGCTGGCGGAAGCCCTCCGCGGCCTTCCAGCCGCCCGTGAAATGGGCCGGCGGCGCGCCCCCCGAGATCTCGAACACCCACACCCACTGGTCGGTCGAGCGTGACTGGTCCCAGTCGCCCCAGCGGATGTCATGGAGCGTGTTTTCCACCGGCTGGCCGAGCGCTTCGTGGACCCGCTGCGTGAGCAGGCCGTCGAGCCCCGCGCACTCGTCCACCTCGTTGAAGTGTACGAGCGGCTTGCCCTTCCAGAGCACGCGGCTCGAACCCTCGGCGGTCACCGGCGGCCGCTTCGAGTCGTTGAGCATCCCCTCCACGAGATCGCTCGCCGGCAGGAGGTCCTTGAGCCCCTGCTGATATTGGATGCCGACGAGATCACAGCCGAAACGGTCGGCGATCCGCAGCGTGGCGACATACATCTTGCACTGCAGGAGCACCTGGGCCCGGGTGAGGTCGCGGGCCTCGTCCTTGCCGAAGTGGAACCGCATGCCCGCCTTCTCGAGCCACTTGAATACCTCCCGGGCCTCGGCGTCGCTCACCCGCATGGTCTCGTGGTAGAGAGCGCTCTGGCTGAGCCGCTCCTTGAAGACGCCCGTCGCGTGGAGCAGATGATCGGGGATGATCGCGTTGAACATCCCCATGCAGCCCTCGTCGAACACTCCCATGAGGGCTTTCTTGTGCCGCAGTTCGGTGGCGATCGTCGCGGCGGATTGGGCGAGCGGCCGAGGGATCGACACGTTCGCGAGCGGCACGACGTGGCTGGTGTCGTGGTGCACTCGGCCGGTGTCGAGCCACGACTGGAGGTGGCGGCGAAACGTCGGGCTCGCGAAGTCATCGGCCCAGAGCGTGTGGTAGGCCACGCCCGCCTTCGTGAGCGAGCCGTTGAGATTGAGCATCCCCACGAGGCCCGGCCACTGTCCCGACCAGTTGGCGACGGTGAGGATCGGCCCCGAGTGCGTGGTGAGGCCCGGGAGCACGTGATTGGAATACTGCCACACCGCCTCGGCGACGACGAGCGGCGTTTCGGGATCGATCGTCGCGAACACGTCGAGCCCTTCACGGGCGCTGGCGATGAAGCCGTGGCCGCGCGACCGTGAGGTGGCATGACCGCGCGTGAGCGTCCAGCCCGCGGCGGCGAACGCCTTCGTGAGGTCGCTCTCGAGCGCCTGCTGTGCCGGCCAGCAGACATGGTTGGCCTCTTCCCGGAGGTCGCCGCTGGCGACGAGCACGGCCTGGCGCCCGGCGGCCGGCCTGGCCTTGGCGGCGGAATGGGATCGCACGGTGCGGGCCATCGATGGAACTCCCCTGATGGAATTGGTTGATTGGCGGGAACTATACTCTGCGGACCGACCCTTCAGGAGATGCATCCATGACCCGTGCACGCTTTCGGCTCGTCGTCCCCGCCCTTACGCTCGTGATTGCCAGCCTGGCGGGCAGCCTCCCGCACGCCGCTGATCCGCCGGTCCCGGCCCAGCCGCCTGCGCCTGCGGCCACGCTCGGCGACTTCAAACGCTGGGTGATCGCCGCCGACTACTCGCACGACGGGGCGACGCTCGTCACCGCCGGTGGCGAGAGCCTGCTCTACCGTCCGGGCGATGTTGTTGTGTGGAAGGCCGACGGGACCCGCGTCGGCGACCTGGCCGGACACCCGACGGCCGTGTGGGCGGTGCAGGTCTCGAAGGACGGGGCGCTGGCGGCCACAGCCGGCTACGACGGCCTCGTGAAACTCTGGGATCTTCCGGCCCGCGCCGCCAAGCACGATCTCAAGAAGCATAAGGGCTGGGTGCGGTCGCTCGCGTTCTCACCCGACGGCACGAAACTCGCAACGGCGGGCGAAGACGGCACCGTGGTGCTCTGGAACACCGCCGACGGCAAGGAGATCAAGACGGTGGCCGCCCACACCGGCCCGGTCACGGCCGTGGCGTTCTCGCCCGACGGGGCCACGATCGCCACCGGCGGCGGCGACAAACTCGTGAAGCTCTGGAATGCCGCCGACGGCGCGGAGAAGGGAAAGCTCGAGGGGCACGGAGACGCTCTCTGGTCGATCGCCTATTCGCCCGATGGTTCGCGGCTGGCCACGGCCGGGGCCGATCGTACGATCAAGCTCTGGACGACGAGCGACTCGAAGGAGTTCGCCACGCTCAAGGGGCACAAAGACTGGGTGACGTCAGTCGCGTTCTCGTCCGACGGAAGTCGGCTCGCAAGCGCGAGCCTCGACGGCGCCGTGAAGCTCTGGGACGTGAACGCGAAGGGGGAGCAGGAGGGCCTGCCGGCCGAGAAGTCGAGCGTGTGGTGCGTGACGTTCACCCCGGACGACAAGAACCTGTTCGTGGGCACACATGCCGGCGCGAAGCTCGCGGCGACCCCGGCTGCCAAACTGTTGCCGCCACCGCCACCACCCCCACCGTCGCCCCCGCAGCCGACGACCGCGGTGCTGGTACCCACTGAATTCAAGAGCACCGCCGGTGCTGCCGGTGCGATCGCGGCCGACGGGTTCGTGACCGTGACGGGCAACCGCGCCAAGGACACCTACACGCTCACCGCCGCCGTGCCGGCCGGCGGGAATGTGAAGGCGATCACGCTCGAGGCGGCTACCGATCCGAGCCTGCCGCAGCAGGGACCAGGCCGGGCCGATAACGGCAACTTCGTGCTCTCATCGTTCAAGGCTAACTTCGGTCCGCCGGGGTCGAAGGAGGCGTCCACGGCCGTGAAGTTCACCGCCGCGAAGGCCACCTTCGAGCAGCCGAATCTCGTCGCCGCAGGGACGATTGATGACAATCCCGAGACCGGTTGGGCGATCGCCGGCGGCATCGGCAAACCGCAGACGATCACGTTCGACGTCGCTCCCGATACGATTCCTACGGCGGGCGGCCTGCTCGTGGTCGTGCTCGATCAGCAGTATCCCGACGGACAGCATTCGCTCGGGAAGATCAGGCTGTCGGCGATTCAGGAACCGGTGCCAGCGGCACCAGCACCGGCAGCACCGGCAGCACCGGCAGCGGCGCCGGCAGCGAAATAAGTCGGGGTCTCCATCGGGTCACCACGAGCGAGTGAAGGGAGTCGAGGCATGAAGGTTGATCGTGTTCGAGGAGCGGGTCTGCCCGTCGGCCTGGTGGCGATCGGGGCGGTGATGGGCCTGTTGCTGGGGTGGACCCTCGGCTCCGCGAAGACGCTGCCGAAGGCGCAGGCGATCACGTCGCTCGC
>JBMLMS010000297.1:0-1523 GCA_049243925.1 Pirellulales bacterium | reverse complement strand
TTCGCCCCGAGCGTGCTCTATGTCACCGACTCATCGACCGGCACGACCGTGGCGTACGGCATCCCGTTCAATCCGCAGCAGGCGGCCGCGGCGCCGTTCGTCGCCAAGCTCGAAATGCTCGACATCGCCCGGCCGCGGGGGGGCGGCGTTAAGGCGGCCGGAGCAGTGAAGGCGAAGAAAGAAAAAGACAAAGACAAGGAGTAGCCCGGGCCGCCCGGGCCGTGCCGCCATGCCAGTTGCCCCTTCAGGACTCACGATCACGGTCAACGGCGATCCCGTTTCGGTCGCGGCCGGTGCGACGGCGTTCGACGTCGTGGAATCGCTCGGGCTCGCCGGCCGGCCGATCGCCGTCGAGGTCAACGAGGCGGTCGTACCGCGGGCGCGGCTCGCCGGCTGTATGCTCGAGGCTGGCGACCGCCTCGAAATCGTGACCTTGGTCGGTGGCGGGTGAAGCACCCACGTTAGAGCATCCGATGACCCCTCCCGCCGCCGCGCCCGCTGCCCCGCACACTCCCGTCGCGCCGCTCGACTCCCCGCTTCGCGTGGGCGGGCTCTCGCTTCAGAGCCGGCTCGTGGTTGGTACGGGCAAGTATGCGAGCTACGCCGAGATGGCCCGCTGCCTGGCCGCCTCCGGCACCGACTGCGTGACCGTCGCTGTGCGCCGCGAGCGACTCGTCAACGCGGCAGGTGAGAACATCCTCGACCATCTCGACGCGACCCGCTTCACGATCCTGCCGAATACGGCCGGCTGCTTCACCGCCGCCGACGCGGTGCGGGTGGCCAGGCTCGGCCGCGAACTGCTCCGCGATCTCGGCAACCCGGGATCGGAATGGGTGAAGCTCGAGGTGCTCGGCGACACGAAGACGCTCCTCCCCGATCCGGTCGGCACGCTCGCAGCGACCGAACAGCTCGTGGCTGACGGCTTCGCCGTGCTCGTGTATTCGAGCGACGATCCCATCGTGGCCCGGCGGCTCAAGGATCTCGGCGCCGCGAGCGTGATGCCGGCCGGCAGTCCGATCGGCTCGGGGCAGGGGATTTTAAACGCCAACAATCTGCGCATCTGCCTCGAATACCTCAAGGACGGCGACCCGGGGTATCCCGTGATCGTGGATGCGGGCGTGGGCACGGCGAGCGACGTGGCCGCGGCGATGGAGCTCGGCGTCGACGGCGTGCTCTTGAACACCGCGATCGCCCACGCGGCCGACCCGCTCCGCATGGCCGTGGCGATGAAGGCGGCCTGCGAGGCCGGCCGGCAGGCGTTCCTCGCCGGCCGCATCCCGAAGAAGCTCTATGCCACCGCCTCGAGCCCGCTCGAGGGCACGATCACCGCTCCGAGGCCCGGCCCCTGATGCTCGCCAAGCGGATCATTCCCTGCCTCGACGTCGAGAAGGGTCGGGTCGTGAAGGGGACGAAGTTCCTCGATCTCGTCGATGCTGGCGATCCCGTCGCCGTGGCGGCCCGGTACGAGGCCGAGGGCGCCGATGAACTCGTGTTCCTGGATATCACGGCCAGTCACGAGGGCC
>JBMLMS010000296.1:0-4966 GCA_049243925.1 Pirellulales bacterium | reverse complement strand
TACGAAGCGCCGCCGTCGATTGTGAGAACCTGGCCCGTGATGAAGGCCGCACGGGGGCTCGAGAGGAAGTCGATTGCGCCCACGACGTCGGCCGGCAGGCCCAGGCGGCCGAGCGGCGTGCGGCGGATGATGCGGCTGCGGTTGTCGGCCGAGAGGGAGGCCGAGAGGTCTGTTTCGAGAAAGCCCGGAGCCACGGCGTTGACGCGAATGCCTCGGGGCCCGAGCTCACGGGCCAGACTCCGGGCGAAGCCCTCGAGGCCGGCTTTCGTGGCGGCGTAGACGGCAAGGCCCGGGCTGCCGTGCGAAGCCACGATCGATGACACGAGCGTGACCGACGGCTGCTCGGCCTTCACGAGCATTTGCCGCACCGCCTCGCGCACGAGCACGATCGAGCCGCGCAAGTTGACTGCGAGCATGGCATCGATCTCGGCGTCGGTGGCCGTGGCGAGCACGCCTTCGTGGGCGATCGCCGCATTCGCGATGCAATGATCGATCGAGCCGAAGGCGGCCGCAGCCCGCTCGACGAAGCCCCGCAGGGCCGACGCGTCGGCCGCGTCGAGCGATTCAATGAGCAGCCGGCCCGGATGCTTGGCGGCGAGGGCCGCAAGAGCCTCGGAGCCAGACCGCGAAAACGTGGCCACGGAGTCGCCGCGGGCCAGCAGCCGCTCCACGACGGCCAGCCCGAGGCCACGCGATCCGCCGGAGACGAGGGAATGAGCCATCAGCGGTAAGCGTCCTTGCTGACGGTGTACGTCACGCCGAGCGGCTCTTGCGGAGTTCGGTGATCGCTTGTGTGAGCGGCACCGCATCCTGAGGCCCGGTCTTGGCACTGTCGTACGCCTGGATGTCTTCGAGTTCCTCGAGTTGCTCGAGAATCTCATGCCACTGATCAATCGTTAAAACGACGTCCGTCGGCTGCTGGTTTTCATCGACCAGAAAACGGGGTGTTACGGTAGACATCAGGACAGGCTCCGGAGGATGGCACTAAGTCTAACGTTCGCGTGGGACAGGCGGGACGTTTGTCGCACAGAGGGCAATGGCAAGCGGGACGCTTGCCCCACATTAGCGGCGGGGGATTTTGCCGGCGGCGGTGAGGGTGAGCTTCTTGACGACGTCGACGACCCGCGGCACGCCGTGGGCTTCGAGCCGCTCGCGGCAGACGGCGAGCGCCGCCGCACGGACCTGGTCGGGAGTGGTGCCGGCCGGCAGCGGCTCGTGGATCACGATCTCCGCCGCCACAAGCTCGCCTGTGATCGCGCTCGGCAGGCCGTAGACCCGCGCGTCGGCGATGCCGGGTACGCCGCGGAGAATTTCCTCGACGCGTTTCGGAAACACTTTCGCCCCGCCCACCACGATCACGTCGCTCCGCCGGCCCGTGAACTCAAACCGCTTGCCCCGGCGCTCCACGAGATCGCCCGTGGCCACCTCGGCCGTGTCGCGCGAGAGCTGCACGAGCAGCTCGCCATCGCGCCGCGTGGAGATCCGCACGCCCCCCGGCAGCGGCCGGCCCAGCCACTCCACCGGAAACCCCGCTTCGCCGTCGGTGACGCGAAACACTTCTCCCAGCTCCGTGGTGGCGTAGACATGCGTGATCTTCGCGTTTGGAAACAGCTCCTTGGCCTGCTGCAAAAGCTGGGCGTCGGTCGCTTCGCCGCCGAGCGTGATTCGATCGAGCTTCATGTTCGACACGGCCGCACGGTCGGCCGAAGCGATCAGGCGACGCAGGAGCGTGGGCGTGGCCGGCAGGATCGAGACTTCTTCATCCACGCACGCCTTGGCCACGAGATCGGGATCGCGCGAGGCCGGCACCACGAGCCGGCCCGCCGTGAGCAACGCCTGGAGCCAGACTTGGAGGCCAGCCCAGCGCGTGGCGTCGTAGACGAGCAGCCAGCCGCGGCCGTGCCACTGCTCGGCGAGCCGTGCGGCGGCAAGCAGCGAATCCCACGAGTGATCGACGAGCTTAGGCGGGCCGCTCGTGCCGCTCGTGGCCACCACCACCTGCGGCGGCACAGTTTCAAACTCACGCCGCGGGCCGGCGGCCGCCGCGGCGGGGAGCGTGAGCGAATCGTCGAGCGGCACCCAGTCGCGCAGCTCGCCCACGAGATCGCGGGCGTCTTCAGCGAGAAACGCCACCGGCACATGCTCCCGGCCGCAGGCCGCGGCGATCACCACGAGCGATTCAACGCGCTTGGCCCGGGCCACGATGCCCACCGGCCGGGCTGCGGCCAGCTCGCCTTCGAGCTTCGTGATCGCAGCGGTGAGCGTGGCATAGTCGATGACGCGGCGGGCTTCGCCGCCGGCATTCGCGACGATCGCGGTGCGGTCGGGAAACTGGCGGGCGACGAGGGCGATGGCCGAGGCGAGCCGGTCTTCAGCCGGAGCATCGGCGAGGTGGGCGATCGTGGTGGCGTTGGCGGCGGTGGTCATGGTGATGGCGGGGTTGCGAGGGCCGTGGTGTAGATGGAGACGAGATCGGAGACGGTGCGGATCGTGGGCCGCGGGGTGGCGGCGGCGGCCCGAAACGGATCGACGCCGAGCGACCGCTCGAGCAAGACGATCGTCTGGGCGAGGTCGAGCGAGTCGAGGCCGAGGTCGGCGGCCAGGAGCATCTCAGGGGCGATGGTGCGGGCATCGCGGCCCGTGTCGCGAAGCACGGTGCGGACGGCGGCGATGATGGCGTCGAGGGGTGGCATGTGATTGGGCGGAGAAATGACAGGCTGAAGCCTGTCCTACAGTTCAGTCATCGTGGCGGAGCCGGGGGCGGCGATGCCGCGGCCTGTGAGGGCCTGCCAGGCGAGGAGCGCGACCGTGCTCACGGCGATCCAGAGGTCGAGAAACGGGGCGTACCAACGGTTTAGCATATCGACATACTGCACATCGAGCTCAAGGCGGGTGGGCCAGTCGAGCGAATTCCGGCCGTGGATCTGGGCCCAGCCCGTGAGCCCGGGCAAAACCTCGAGCCGCCGGGCCTGCCGCGGGGAATACCGGGACAGGTAGCGAAGCGGCAGCGGCCGGGGCCCGATCATGCTCATCGACCCGGCGAGCACGCTCGCGAGCTGCGGCAGCTCGTCGAGGCTCGTGCGGCGGAGCAGCCGGCCGAAGGGGGTGAGCCGCTCGGCGTCGGGCAGGAGGGCGCCGTCGGGGCCTGTGGCATTGGTCATCGAGCGAAACTTGGCGAGCAGAAACGGGCGACCGCCCTGGCCGGCCCGCTCGGAAAAATAGAGCACAGGCGCGCCGAGCGCGAGCCGGACGGCGATCCACACGAGCACGAACAGCGGCAGCGCGAGGATCAGAATCGCGGCGGCGGCCAGGATGTCGCAGCCGCGCTTGATGAATCGGGCGTAGAGCACGGGTTGCTACTTTTTCTTTTCCAAAACGAACACGAGCGTAAGGAGCAATACCATCCCCGCACTGATCGCGGCGAGAGCAACGATATCTGCCGCGTTTCTCCACTCCGGCACGACAAGCGGCACCACGGCGCAAAAGGCAGCCAGAGCAGACAGCGCACCATAGAGCAGCGACACCGCGCGGTGCGACCAGCCGGCGATCACGAGCCGCTGATAGAGATGGCTGCGGTGCGCCTGAAAGATGTTTTCCCGGCGACGTAGCCGCCGCACGATCGTGTACGCCGTGTCGAAAATGAACGGCCAGAGGGCGGCTGCGGCGACAGCCACGGCGGTCGGGACTGCATGCGCGGGAAACGCAAGCGGCAGCACCGCGAGCACGAAGCCGCAAAACGCGCTGCCGACGTCGCCCATGAAAATTCTCGCCGGCGGCCAATTGCAGGTGAGAAAGCCGCACGATGCCAGCGCAAAGGCTGCGGAGACGCCACCGATGGCGGGGCTCTGGAATGCCGCGGCGGCCGTGGCAAGCGCGGCTGCCGACACCGCCGCCGTGATCCCCGCGATACCGTCGATGCCGTCCATGAAGTTGAAGGCGTTTGTGAGGCCCACGATCCAGAGCAGCGTGAGCGGCCAGGCGGCGGGCCCGAAATCAAGCCTGCCAAACGAGCCGAGATCCACGCCCTCGACCGGGCCCAGCACCGCCACGGCCAGGCCTGCACAGCCGAGATGCACGGCAAACCGGATGCGGTTTGGCAGCGACCGCACGTCGTCGAGCCAGCTCACGGCTGCGATCGCGAGCGCCGGCAGCAGCACGCCGCATACCGGCCGGATCGCCTCCGGATGCAAGAGGCAAGCGACCGCGCTGGCGGCCGCAGTGACCGCCACGATCGCCAGCCCACCGCCACGAGGTGTGGGCCGGCTGTGACTGCTGCGGCCGTTGGGAACGTCCACCGCGCCGCGGGCCGCGGCCCAGCCGATCAGCCGGGCAGAGAGCATCGCCGCCGCGACGAACGCCGTGAGCGACCACACCGACCAAAAGATGACGAGTGGCATCGAAAACGCCGCCGCGATCACGACAACGCGTGCTTTGCGTTGGCGATCGTCTCGCAGACCTCCGCGGCCACGGTTTCATCGACATGGGCTCCGAGCGGCAGCGAGAGGCTTCGCGCGGAGAGCAGTTCGGTGATCGGCAGCGGTCGGCTGCGGTCGTAAAAATGCTCGAACGCCGTCTGCCGATGGCATGGCGGGTTGTAGTATGTGCGGGTTTCGATACCCCGATCGGCGAGCACCCGCCGCAGGGCGTCGCGCGATATACCGAACTTCGTGGCGTCGATCGTGATCGAAAAATCCTTGTGGCTCGACTGGGCCCCGCGGGCCTCCTCCACGAAGCCGACGCCAGGCAGATGTGAGAGCTCGTCGCGGTAAAACGCAGCGACTTTGCGCCGGGCGGTGGCCACGTCGTCGAGAATCTCGAGGCCGGCAAGCGCCGTCGCGGCGCTCAATTCGGGCATGCGGCCGTTGACGCCCGAAAACAGGGCGTCGTAGGAGCCGTCGTTGCCATATTCGCGGCCGAGACGAACGAAGTGGGCCAGGCAATCGCAGTCTGTGGCCACGATGCCCCC
>JBMLMS010000295.1:0-2621 GCA_049243925.1 Pirellulales bacterium | reverse complement strand
GCTGCCGAGTGGTGCGCCCGGGCGCAGGCTCGCACTGTCGCCCGGGCGATCGCCCGGGTGTCGCGCTCGATCGGCTGGCCGCCCACCAGCGTCGTGCTCTCGGGCCACGGAACCTGTCTCGCACGCCGAGCGGTCGCGCGTCTCGGCTGGTCCGTCGAGACGATCTCCCTCCCCGAACGTCTCGGGCCTGCCGCATCGCGGGCCGCCTGCGCCCACGCGATCGCCCTCATCGACCGGGGCCTCATCCCATGACATCCACCTGGACGTACGGCGTGCTGCGGTCCACCGGCGCGCCGGCGCCTCACGAGATCATCAAGCTCGGGGGGAGCCTGCTCGTGATGCCTGACTGGCCGACACGTGTGGCCGAGCTCGTGCGTGATCGCGCCGCCATCCGTCCGGTGCTCCTCGTGGTGGGCGGCGGCGCGATCGTGGACGGCCTCCGCGCGATCGATGCGGCCGCTCCACAGGATGCGGCGTTGGTCCACGAGCTCGCGATCGAACTGACGGGGACGACGGCACGGCTGGTTGCCGAAGCGATCGCGCTGCCGCTCGTCATGGAGCCTGCCCGGGCATCGGCCGCCGTGCTCGACACTCCCCGCTGGCTGGCATGCGAAGGCCGCCTCGCACGGCTGCCTGTCGGCTGGGAGGTGACGAGCGACTCGATCGCGGCGTCCATCGCGGCAGACATGCACGCCGATCTCCTGCTCGTGAAGCGCGTGCCGCCTCCCGACTCCACCCACGCCGAGCGGCTCGAATCACTTGTGCGGAGCGGCTGGATCGACGGTGGGTTTCCGCTCGCCGCCGCCGGGCTCACGCGGATCGCGTGGGCGGCCCCGACGTCAGTCCCAGAACCAAGCGTCTGCCGGACGGCCGTCGAGCGCGGCGACGCGGGCCGCTGCTGAATCACCGGATTCGGTCGTATTGGTAGCGAATGCCCAGGGCTGAAACTGCACCCCGCCGGAGGCGCTCACGATCCAGTTCGTGCCCTTCTTGAATCCGGTGGCCACGGTCGACAGCGTCGCCGGGGCCTCGTAGGCGGGCAACGTGAGCCGTGTGGCGTCGACGAGGGCCGAGAGGTCGAGCCCCGCGCGGCGGTCGAGCTGGCGGCCGTGGATCAATGCGGCCACGACCGTGAGGTCGACGCAGTTCAACAGTTCCCCGAACACGGGCTGGCGGCGGGCCAGATCGTCGTAGTGTTTCGTCATGGCGGCACACCACGCCTGGGCGACCTTGTCGGCCGGGGCCTTGCCGCGGGCCGGCCCTCCAGCGGCGAAAATGTCACTCTCGGTGAGGCACTTCATGCGGCGGCCCGACAGCTGCCAGGCGAGCTCGTCGGGGTCGCGGGTGATCGGGTCATACTCCGCTTCGAGCCAGAACCGGGGCAGCGTGGCACCGCTCGTACCGCCGGCCGGCACCATCGAGAGGTAACTCGGCAGCCCAGCGACGCCTGATGGTTCGAGCCCCATGCCGATGCGCTTCATGCGGTAGTCGGCGGCGACGAGCACGCGGGCGATCCGGCTCTCAGCCGGCACGCCGCCCACGGTCACCTTCTGTGGGCCGAGCACGGTTTCCATCGTGCGGAGCGTGGCCTCGGGATTCGCGCCGATGCTCTTGAGGCTGCCCAGATACCGCTGCAGCTTCGTGACGCCTTCCGGCGAGGGATCGATCGAGCAGCGCACGCCGCCGGCCCGCACGCCGTCGATCGCCCGCAAGGCGGTCATCAGGTCTTCGAGCTGAAGCAGCGGCCGGCCGCTCGCTGCGGCCACGACGTTGCCGGCCGGATCGATCACGGCCGCGTCCGCCGGGCCGGCGAGGATCACATCGTGCCCTTCGGGATCGACGAACACATGGGTGATCCTTTCAAGACCGCCGAGAAAGACGACGTCCGCCGGCAGCGGCTTACCAGTGGATGAAAATTCGTCGATCGCCTTGCACAGCCGCGCGAGCGACACTTTTCGGAGCGCTGCGGGCTTGCCGCCGACGCCGGCTCCCTGCGCGAGGACTTCGCGCCGTCGGGCCGCCAATTCCTGCGAGGCCTCCGGTTCGAGCGTGCGCACGATGCCATGGGCATCGACAGAGATACCGCCGACTGCCTGGCCGAAGCCCATGCCCATCTGAGCGCCCGCGGGAGCAGCCGCGGCGACGACGAGCAGGAGCGCGGAAATGATGGTCGCTGCAGCATGCCCACTGCCGAACCGCCGGCGGGAAACACGGCCTGCGCGGGATGAACTGGCGATCGTCATCGGAAACCTCGAAAGCGCGACGAAGACGGGGGTCAATGACGGCACACGCACCGTCCCGGGGATGGTAGTGGGCCCCCCTGCCCCGTCGCAAACCCGTTTCCCGGCCTGAAAGCTCGGTTTTCTCCGCTCTCCCCAAACGGCCCGTTCTGATGCATGATGCAGGTGGAGAAACCGACCGCGTGCGTCCCCCGGCCTATCTGCTCATCCGTGACCCCCAGGGCGGCGAATCCGTCGCCCGGCTCGTCGCCGGACAGCGGCTCACCCTCGGCCGCGCTCCCACGAACCACGTCGTGATCCACGACGAGCGAGCCAGCCGCCTGCACGCCGAGATCATCCCCACGGCGGTGGGCTGGTCGATCCGCGATCTGGCCAGTCGCA
>JBMLMS010000294.1:0-1138 GCA_049243925.1 Pirellulales bacterium | reverse complement strand
TTACGGGGGCTCAACCGTATCCTCAAACCTAAGTCTTCGGCGAGCTTCTTTGTGAGCGTGGTCACGAGCACCCGCTGGCCGGTCGCCACGGTCTTGTCGATCTCGCCGGCGAGGTGGAGCACCTGCTGCGAGGCGGGCACGATCTCGATGACGGGGTCGAGCAGGCCAGTGGGCCGGATCACCTGCTGCACGACCTCGCCGCCGGTGCGATCGAGTTCCCAGACGCCGGGCGGGGCCGACACGTACACCGTCTGGTGGAGCCGGCGTTCCCACTCGTCGAACATCAGCGGCCGGTTGTCGAGGGCGCTCGGCAGCCGGAAGCCGTGCTCCACGAGCGTGGTCTTGCGGGCCTTGTCGCCGGCGTACATGCCCCGCACCTGCGGCACCGTCACGTGCGACTCGTCCACGAAGAACAGGAAATCGTCGGGGAAGTAGTCGAACAGCGTCGTCGGCGTGCTGCCCGGGGCCCGGCCGGAGAGCGGCCGCGAGTAGTTTTCGATCCCGGGGCAGAAGCCGGCTTCGAGCATCATCTCGATGTCGAACCGCGTGCGTGCATTGAGCCGCTGGGCCTCCAGAAGCTTGCCCTGGCTCTTGAGTTCCTCGAGCCGGGCCTCGAGCTCGGCCTTGATCGACGACACGGCCGCCTTGATCCGATCCTCCGGCATCACGAAGTGGCGGGCCGGGTAGAAGTACATCTCGTCTTTCTTGGCCGCCACCTCACCGCTCGTCGGGTTGATGATCGCGATCGACTCGATCGTGTCGCCCCAGAATTCGATGCGCGTCGCGAGCTCGTCGTACGGTGGCCAGATGTCGATCGAGTCGCCACGCACACGGAATTTTCCGCGATCGAGCGCCACGTCGGTCCGCTCGTAGTGGATCGACACGAGCTGTTCGAGGAGCCTGTCACGGCCGAGACTCATCCCGCTGGCGAGGCGAATCACCATCGAGCGATAGTCGTCGGGCGACCCCAAGCCGTAGATGCACGAGACGCTCGCCACCACCACCACGTCGCGCCGGCTCACGAGCGCGCTCGTCGCCGCGAGGCGGAGGCGGTCGATCTCCTTGTTGATGGCGGCATCCTTTTCGATGTAGATGTCGCGCTGCGGGATGTAGGCCTCGGGCTGGTAGTAGTCGTAGT
>JBMLMS010000293.1:0-3747 GCA_049243925.1 Pirellulales bacterium | reverse complement strand
TGACGTGCGCCTCAGCTGGCGTCCTTGTCGATCGGCTTTTCCGCCATCACGGCCGGGTCCACGCGGCCACCGCCGCCTTCCACGATCTCCATGCCGGGACGGGGCTGGGAGATCTGGCTCGTCACCACGCGGTCGACAGGCAGCAGGCCGGAGGCGGCGGAATCAAACACGACACGGCCGGCCGAAACCTGCACCGGCCGCGGATTCAGGATCACGAGCCGACCGTCTCGCATCACCCACACCTCGCCGCTCGGCCGCTGAGCCTCCTCGGGAATCGAGACCAGCTGCTCCGTGGCATCGACATGCACCTGCACCTCGACGAACATCCCACGCAAGAGCGACTGCGGCGCACCTGCGGGCAGGTCGGCAAGCGGAGCACCGTAGCGGTCGAGCGCCGTCACAGCCCGAGGGTCCGCCACGAGCACCCGGCAGGGCAGCGTGCGGGTTTTTTCGTCGAGCCCCCGCCCTTCCTGCCGCGAGAGCACGCCCTTCCATTCATAGGCCGCGTCGCCGACGGTAAACACGACCGTGGCCGGAGTATCGAGCTGCTCATGGGCCGTGCGGGCGGTGTCGCCCGTGCGCCGACCGCCCCACACCCGAGCCACGTCGTCCATCGGCAGGCTCGTGCGCACCTCGGCGGCCCGCGTGTCTTCGATGGTCACGAGCGGCGTCCCCTTCGCCACGAACGACTCCTGCTCGACCTTGTCCTCCACTACGATCCCGTCCACGGGCGCGATGATCCGCGTGCGCGAGAGGTCGAGCTGTGCCTTTTCGAGCATTGTCGAAGCCAGTGCCTCGGCCTCGAGGAGACGGTTGCGCCGCTTCGAGAGCACCCGCTTCTGCCCTTCGAGCGCGGTCAGGGTGTTGGCGGCGGTGAGTTCGTCACGAAGCGCCCGATCGTGCTCCGACTCCGTGACGATCTTGCCGGCCTTGAGCGTTTCCAGCCGAGCAGCCTCGCGTCTGGCCAGATCGACCTGCCGCTTGGCCAGATCGACCGACGTAGCGTTTTGAGTGATCTCCTCGTCGAGCTCCTCGAGTGCGTGGCCTGCCTGCTTCAACTCCCGCTCCAGCCGTTCCACGTCGAACTGATAGTCGCGAGGGTCGATCTCGATGAGCGGTGTGCCCGCCGTGACGAACTGCCCGGCATTGCAGGCCTCCGACTTGCGAAGCACGCGGCCGCTGACTTCCGCCGCGAGCGTCACTTCACGCAGTGGCACCACCACGCCATCGGCCTCGATCGTGAGCCCGCCCGTCTCGGCCCGCACGTCCGTCGTCCGCACGGGCAAGGCTGCAGCCACGTCGACTTGTCTGCGCGCCGGGGGCGGCTGGCTGCCCATGAGCATGAATGCGGCGATGCCGCTGCCCAGCACCAGGAGCGGGACAATCCAGCCGAGGATGGCACGCACGATCTTCATGGGGAAATTCCGGGAATCGAACGGGGAGCGAGGGAATCGGCAAGCGGCTGGCCGAGGCCGAGAGCGGCGAGCGCGTAACGAGTGACGTGATCGGCCAGCTGGGGCGGCGTGTGCAGCGTGGCGAGCTCGTCGGAGGGCACGAGCATCGCGACCACGTCGCCGGCAGCCCGATACAGGAAGCACTGACCGATGATGCTCAGCGAAATTCGCCGCAATTCGGGCTCGGCGAGCGTGTGCCCCGCCAGGTCGTCGAGAATCGCCACGAGAACGGCGAAGTGCGGCCGAATGTAGTCTTCCACCAGTTCGCGACAGGCATCGGTCGGGTGCAACACCTCGCGCATCATGAGCCGCACCTGCCAGGGCGGTTGGCTGAAGCCGAGCATCCGCTCCAGCATGTTGGCCACGAAATCGTGGAGCCGCTGGGCAGCCGGTGTGCCCGGCGGCCAGTCGGGCAGCGGCACCTGCTTGACCCGCGCCTCGTGGGCGTGCTTCACGCTTTCGATGTAGAGCCGGCGTTTGTCGCCGAAGTAGTAATTGACCGCGGCGACGTTGACGCCGGCGGCGAGGCAGATGTCCCGGACCGTGGCGGCTTCATAGCCGTGCTCGGCGAACTCCTGGCCGGCGGCGAGCAGAATCCGATCCCGCGGATCTTCCGCCCCTTTCGGGCCTGCATCGTGCTCGGGATGACTGCGAATGGTGGCCATGGGTTCGGAGCCGAAGTCGCCCTGTTTCAAACGGGCGTTTCAATCAACTGTATACGGGAGAAACCGCACGTCAAAGAGAGGATTAACGGCCGGGAAGAGAGGCTTTCGCCTGTCGAGGCAGTGACAGGCTGAAGCCTGTCCTACAAAAGGGCGGCGGCACAGCGGCGGCCGCTCACCATGGCCCCATTGATCGAGCCGCTCGTGCAGTGGTCGCCGCACACGAGCAGCCCAGGAGCGAGCCTGGGGGCCAGCGGCCGCAGCGCCCGGGCGGCAACCGATTCATCCGGCAGAGCCTCATGCACCGGCACGGTGGCCAGATGCCGCCACCGACCAGCCTGGCTCCCAAACCATCCCGCAGCCTGCCGTTTCACCGCCTCGACGGTCTCCGCGCCGGCCGTCCAGTCGCTGCGAAGCGAGACAGTCACGAGCGCGGCCCCCGCCGGGGCATAGCCGCCGACCACGTCCGACGGCACCGTGAGATTGTCGATCGGGCCGTCTTCGGCGCTCACGACGAGCAGCGGCCGGTCGAGCGGTGATCGTTCGGCCGCGAATGCGACGAGCGTCGTGCCCTTCATCCGTCGCGTGCGCCAGCCCGCGGTGAAGGCTGGCGGCAGCAGTCGAGCGGCGGCCGACATCTCCGCCGCGATCACCACTTCGGCGGCCGTTCGCTCGCGGCCATCAGCCATCACCACGCGGCCGGGCTCCACGTTCCGGACCTGTGCATTGAGCTCTACCGTTTCCGGCGGCAGCCCGGCGGCCAGCTGCGCGGGGATCGCCGCCATGCCGCCCCGCGGCAGGCAGGCCCGGCCGAGCGCGAACATCGCGAAGTCAAACGAGAACACGACGGCCGACGTGTCGAGTTCCCGTTCGAGAAACACGCCGCCGAAAAACGGCCGGAAGAAGCCGTCGATGAATCGGGCGGAAAAGCCGCGTGCCTGAAGTTCTGCCAGTGTCGAACGATCTCCCGCCGGTCCGGCCGAGTCGGGATCGAAAGAGCCCGTTTTCAAGGCCCTGATCGCAGCCGCCCGTAGCCACGCCGTCCGTACGCCGTCGCCGATGCCCACCATGCCCGAGAGCACGCTCGACACGGCAGTCAGCGGACGCCGCCAGGGATCGCTCACCGGCCGCAGCCGGCCGCCCTCGGCCACGAGCGCCCCCGGCTCGAACCGACCGAGCGCAAGCGCGTCGAGATCGAGTTGCCGACAGCCCTCGGGATAGGCGTCGTTGTAAACCTGAAAGCCCCGGTCGACCCGAAAGCCGTCGACAGAGTCGGTCGCCACCCGGCCCCCGACACGATCCGCCGCCTCGAGCACCGTCACGCGCCGGCCCGCGCGCACGAGTTCCCGCGCACACACGAGCCCCGCGAGCCCGGCACCAACGATGACGACATCGTGCGTTCGTTCAGCGTTTTCCATAGGCGAATCACTGTAGCGAGCGCGGGCTTCCAAAGCATCCTCTCGGCTCACGCCTCGGGCTTCCAGAGAGAGGGAGGCGAGAGGGAGGCGAGAGGGAGAGAGAGAGAGAGAGAGGGAGGCGAGGGGTTACCCCTGCCGTTGAGACGGCGTATGTGACAAGCGGAGCCATGGATGGCGCAGCGCAGGCACATCCGAGTGAGTGGAGGCCTGGAG
>JBMLMS010000292.1:0-2399 GCA_049243925.1 Pirellulales bacterium | reverse complement strand
AGGCCCGCAAGATGGGCATCACGACGGTGGCCCTCATCGACACCGACTGCGATCCCGACCTCGTCGACCTGCCGATCCCCGGCAACGACGATTCGATCCGTTCGATCGAGCTCGTTTCGGCTCGACTGGCCGACGCGATCCTCGAAGGCAAGTCGCAGGTGGCCGCCGAGGCCCAAGTGGCCGCCGAAGGCGCCGACTCGGGCGACGCATCAGGCAAGCCCGGGCCCAAGCCGCGGGCGACAGCCAAGCGTGCCGTCCCCAAGCCCCCCAAAGTCTGACGCCGTTTCGGAAACGACGCGGGGCTCGGGAAGCCCGAGGCGTAAGCCGAAGGGATGCCAGCCACAGCACACCAGCCACAGGAGTTAACCCATGGCAGAGATTACAGCAGCTGCAGTGATGGCCCTCCGCGACAAGACGGGCCTCCCGATGATGGAGTGCAAGAAGGCGCTCCAGGAATGCGGTGGCAACACGGAGCAGGCCGTGGAGTGGCTCCGCAAGCAGGGGATCAAGACCCAGGCCATGCGGGCCGACCGTGAGATGTCGACCGGCCGACTCGCCGTCTACACCGATCCTGCGAAGGGTGTCGGCACGATGATCGAGCTCAAGTGCGAGAGCGCCCCGGTGGCGAACAGCGACGATTTCAAGAATCTGGCCAATGATATCGCCAAGACGCTCGCCCTCGGGCCCGGGGCGAAGTCCCCGGCCGACCTGCTGGCTCAGAAGAGCCTGGCCCACCCCGACAAGACGCTCGGCGAGCTCAAAGACGACCTCTTCAACCGGATGCGCGAGGTGTTCGATCTCGCGCGAATCTGCCGGATCGATGCCCCCTGTGGCGGCTACGCCCATCACGACGGCTCGAAGGCAGCGCTCGTCGAAGTGGCCGGCAAGGCGGCCACGCCCGAAGCGGCCACCACTGCGAAGGAAATCGCCATGCACGTGGTGGCGCTCGCGCCGCAGGCGGTGACGAAGGAAGAACTCGACCCAGCAGCCGTGGCGAAAGAGCGTGAGATTCTCACTGAGGCGGCCCGCGGCGAAGGCAAGCCCGAGAACATCATCGCCAAGATGATCGAGGGTCGGCTGCGCAACTTCTTCAGCCAGTGCGTGCTGCTCGAGCAGCCGTTCGTGAAAGACGACAAGCAGTCGGTCGGCCAGGTCGCGAAAGCGGCCGGGCTCGAGGTCAAGGCGATGCACAACTGGCAGTTAGGTCGCTAGCTGCCCTCGGCGTCCGTGCGGCTCGTTGCAGCGGACCTGTGGCCGCTGAACGTTCCGAACCCGGGAGAATGTCCGTGGAAACCACGCCGTATAAGCGCGTGCTCCTGAAACTCTCCGGCGAAAGCTTCGTGCGCCCCGGTGAGCGTGGCATCTCGATGGAGGAGGTGCTCCACGTCGCCAGGCAGACCTATCAGGCGGCGGCCCGGGGAGTGCAGCTGGCCGTCGTGATCGGCGGCGGCAACATTCTCCGGGGTGCGTCGTTCACGTCGGGCAACACGGGCGTGCAGCAGGCGACGGCCCACTCGATGGGCATGCTCGCCACCGTCATCAACGGGCTGGCGCTCCAGGACGCGCTCGAGAGCCTCGGCGCCCAGACGCGACTCATGACGGCGATTCGCATGGACGGTGTCGCCGAGCCCTATATCCGCCGCCGTGCGCGACGGCACCTGGAGAAGGGGCGGATCGTGATCCTCGCGGCCGGCACGGGCAGCCCGTTCGTGACGACCGACACCGCCGCCGCCCAGCGAGCGCTCGAACTGGAAGCCGACATCCTCATGAAGGCCACGCGCGTCGACGGCGTCTACTCCGACGACCCCGAGAAGAATCCGCACGCGATCCTCTACCGCGACCTGACGTATCAGCAGATGCGCGAGCAAAACCTGAGGGTGATGGATGCGACTGCGATCTCGCAGTGCATGGAGCACGCGATGCCGATTTTGGTGTTCAACTACCGCAAGGAGGGGAACATCGAACGGGCGGTGGCGGGCGAGCGGGTGGGCACGCTCGTGAGCGGCCGCCGCGACTGAAGTGTGGCGATCAGCCGCTAAAAACAAGGCCTGCGCCGATCTCTTGACGCAAGCCTGATCCGGTCGGAAAATTCCAGAATCTCGCTTCCGCCCGCCTCACCTTCCCTCCGAGGGCACCCTGCCATGCGAGCTCTGCGTCGTTCCTCTGCGGCTTCACCGTCGGCCTTCACGCTGGTCGAGCTGCTCGTGGTGATCGCGATCATCGGCGTGCTCATCGGGCTTCTACTGCCGGCCGTGCAGGCCGCCCGCGAGGCGGCCCGCCGGAGTTCCTGCACCAACAACCTCAAGCAGGTGGGGCTGGCCGTCGCCAACCACGAGGGTGTGAAGAAGGTGTTTCCCAAGGGCCGCGACACCCGCAGCCCCGGCGGTGTGCAGGAGGAC
>JBMLMS010000291.1:0-4765 GCA_049243925.1 Pirellulales bacterium | reverse complement strand
GAGGGCGAAGGCGAACGTCCGGCGAGACGGTACGGGGTAACCCCGAGCCGGCGCAGGCAAAACGATGGCAGGCGGGATAGAGGGAGCCCGAAGCCGGTGCCTCGGTACAGCCCGCCTTGAACGGTGGCATTTCCGCGGTCTTCCGCGGCAAATCTGCGTTTTCCTGGCCTGCCTTCGCCGCTATCCTCTCCGCCCCTGGCAAAACCTCATGGGCGGACCGACGGTGAAGCGTGTCGCGGCAGAGCTGCGCGGAGTGATCCTCTGTGCCGGTGTGGCGCTCTTGGTCTGCGCCTCGGCGACCGCGAGCGGAGCCCAGGCGGCGGCAGAGCAGCCCGTGCGCGTGCGAATCACCTGGGGTGGCGGCAAGCCGGCGGCCCGGATGGGGCAGATCGAGCTCGTCGATCCCGGCACGCCGCCGCAGGCCGTTGAGTGGCGGCTGCTGTCGGCCGATCCGCTCGCGTTGGGCACGATGCACCAGGCCGGTGGGACGATCGAGATTCACGAGCCGCACGGGCTCGACTCCAACGGCGTCGAGATCGCCGTGGTCGACTGGCGCCGAGCCCGGCTGCGGGTGCGCCTGGCGCGGCGCGACACGGGCGAGCAGCCGGTGGTCTACGACGGCCCCGTGGCAAACCTACTCACCATGCCGTCGCAGCAGCCTCTCGACACCGATGGCAACCGTCTTTCCATCGGCCGCGCGCCCGGTGACGAGCTTCGCGTGGCCTTCGCGCCGGGCGAATCGGCCATCCGCCGAGTCGGCGAAGCCTTGCCGCTGATGGTGTATCCGCTCGTGGCGAGTCAGGCGACGACAGCGGCAACCTATGAGCTCAAGGTGCGAGTGCGCCGGTCGGGCGCCACGGTCGACACCCACGCCGAGGCGGTGCCGGTGGAAGACATGCCATCGCCGTCGAGTGGCGGACTGCGCGAGTTTCGGCCGGTGCAACTCGTGCTGCCCCTGCCTGCCGACGAGGGCGCGTTCGACGTGGGCCTCGAGCTCGTGGAGCGCGGCGGGCTGCGCTGGTCACGGGCGGCAGCCACGCGCACCGTGCAGGTGGTCGCGATCGCCGATACGCCGTTCGATCCGCCCGACGTGCCGTGGAACATCGTCTATGAGCTCGACCCGGGCAGCCCCAAGCTACTCGAGCGGCTGCGGCGTCTGCCCGGGATGGGGCTGCCATCGCTGCCGGTTCCGAGCATGACGCTCCCGAAGATGCCGAAGGCGTCTTTCGCGCTTCCGAAGATGTCGCTGCCCACTGCCGCGTTGCCGGCCATGCCGTTGCCCGCGATGCCGGTGCCGAAGCTCCCGAGCGTCGCCGCGATGGTGCCGCGGCTCACCGGGCTCCTTGCGGTCGGCCACTCCACGCTCGAAAGCCACGGCCTCGGCCCGATGCTTCGGCTGCCCCCCGCCGCGGATGGGCCGGCCTGGGAGGCGCTGGCACTGCCAGCCGCTGAGCCGGGCCTGCCGCAGCTCGTCGAGCTGGAATATCCGCTCGAGCAGGAGATGGTGCTTGGGCTCGCGGTGCTCGAAGAGGCGGGTGGCGAGGTGCGGGCCACTGCGTCCAGCGGCATCGACCTGCGGCCGCCCGCGGTGGACGACGCCGGCCGCCGCGGCCGGATCGGCACGCGGCGCTTTGTGTTTTGGCCGCGCACCCGCACGCCGCTCCTCGTGATCACGAACCTATCGGCACGGTCGCCGGCCATGTTCGGCAAGGTGCGCGTGCTCGCCGGGCCTGCCACAGTGGCCGCGCGGCAGCGGCCCACCGACGGCCCGCGGCGGCTCTACGTGCACCTCGGCCGTCCCGACTTCACGGCGTTTGGAGCCGCCGAGCGCGTCGATGCGGCATCGGGCCGGGCGACGACCGACTGGGATGCCTTCCTCGGCGGCGTGCGTCGCTCGGCCGACTGGGCCGTCGCCCAGGGCGCAGCCGGCGCGCTCATCGGAGTGTATGGCGAGGGCGCCGCACTCTGGCCGACGGCTCGGACGCGCTACGCCCCGCGCTGGGACTCCGGCAGTGCGCTCGAAGGCGGGCTTGATCCCGTGCCGAAAGATGTTCTCGACCTCGTCGGCCGGGTCTATGCACGGGCAGGGCTCGGGCTCGTGCCGGCCGTCGTGTGTAACGGCGTCGTGCCGGAGCTCGATGCGCTCGTCGCGATCGGTCCGGCCGAGGCTGCGGGGGTGGTCGCTGTCGGGCGCGACGGACGCCCGTTCGTCACCGACGGGGGCCGCAGTCCGCACTACAACGTGCTGGATCCGCGGGTGCAGGGCGTGGTGGAAGGCATCATGTCGGAGCTGGTCGACCGGCTCCGCGAGGCGCCGGCAGTGGACGGCGTATCGCTCGTGCTTGCGCACGACGGGTGGCTGCATTGCCCGGGCGTGGCCGCCGGGCTCGACGACGCCACGTTCGCGCGGTTCGTGGCCGACGCTGGGCCGGACGTCGAGCCGCTCGCGCGGCCCGCGCTGGGCACCGGCGACGGGGGCCGCTTCGCGGCGCGGGCGGCGCTCGTGGAGGGGCCGCTCCGAGACCGCTGGCTCGCGTGGCGCGAGGGCGTGGTGGCTGCCTTTCATGCCCGTCTCGCAGAGGTCGTCGCATCCGGCCGCGACCGCTGGAATCTCTACGTGATGCCGTCGACGCTCTTCGTGGCAGGCCGATTCGCCGAGCGGTTTCGGCCGCATCTCACGGCCGAACCTCGCGACGCCGACGTGCTTCGCGAGCTCGGCCTCGATCCTGCGCGGATCACGGCGCACGGCCGCATCGTCTACGTGTCGCCCCACGTGCACGGCACGGGAGACGACGTCTGCGAGCGCGGCACCGTGCAGCAGGCAAATCGCTCGCTCCCACTTCTACGGGCCGCGGCCGGGGCCGCGCGTGCAGGCGCGCTGCTGCTCGAACAGCCCTTGGATGTCGACGTTCGCGACGTCACCGGGCATGCCTCGTTCACGGCCAAGCCGACGGATCCGATTCCGATCGTGGCGCCGGCCGGCGCTGCCGAGGCCAGGCGGTCGCTCGCCGAGGCCTTGATCGCGATCGATGCCGAGGTGGTGTTCGATGCGGGCCTCTTGCATGCCTGTGTCGATGAAGACGATGAACGCTGCCGGCAGGCGCTCGGCATGCTGCCGCAGCCACCGCTCGGCATGGTGCCGGGGGTGCCGGCGCCGCTCGTCGTGCGGGTGCGGGAGGGTGAGACCGGTGCGTGGGTGTCGGTTGTCAATGCCGGCGGCACGCCCTGTCAGGCTGTCGTGGCCGCCGCATCGCGGCCGGCGGCCGTCGTCGATGCGGTCACGAAGGCTGCGTTGCCCGTTGCCCCGAATGGCGAAGCCACGATTCCACTCGCCCCCTGGGAGGTTCGCACCGTGCTGTTCGAGGGCGTCGATCGCATCGCAGCCGTGCAGGCCGTGCACGACGCCGACCTGGGGCGGGCCGTGGGCGACCTGCTGGCCGACCTCCGGGAGCGGCGGGAAGCGCTCGAAATGCCGGCACCGCTGGCCGTGCTCGACAACCCGGCGTTCGACCTGCCCGTGCTCGAAGGGCTCGTGCCCGGCTGGGAACTCGTCGAGGCGGGCCGCGGCACGCTTCGGCCCGTGCCCGGCAAACCGTCGGCGGGCGGCAACGGCCTGGCCTTTGCGTCGGACAACGGCCTCGCGACGCTCCGGAGCAATCCGTTCGCGGCCCCCGATACGGGGCGGATCAGCATCGCGATGTGGGTGCGGGCCGCCGGCACCGACGTGCAGCCTCCGCTGCGGATCGCCATCGAGGGCGTGCAGGACGACCGCGAGTTTTACCGGTTCGCGGCCGTGGGCCGAGGGCCGGGCGCGATGCCGCTGTCGGCGGCCTGGTCGCAGTTCGTGCTGCAGGTCGACGATCTCCCCACGCGCGGGCTCGATTCGCTCCGGGTGCGGCTCGACCTGCTCGGGCCGGGCGCGGTCGAGATCGACGAGGTGCGGGTGTTCGACCTGGCGTTTGACGAGTCGCAGAGGGTGCGACTCTCGAAGATTCTCGCGACGGCGGAAGAACGATCCGCGGCCGGTGACCTGGGCGGCTGCCTTGCGGAGCTCGACGGCCCGTGGCCGCGGTTTCTGCGGTCGCACGTGACCGCCGTACCGGCCGACGAGGCTCGTGCCTCAGGCCCGGGGGCCGAGGGCGACGATCGAGCCGAGGGCCAGTCGTCCCGCACCGGCGTCATCGACCGCATGCGCCGCTGGTGGCAGTGATCGCGCCCGTTAGTAGGTGCAGACTGTCAGTCTGCACTGCCCGCATTCGGCAGAGTGCCACTCTGCCACTCCAGGGAGCGTTGGTGCCGCAGCGTCAGCTGGCGTCGGGGGCCGGAGTGGTGCTGCGGCTACGACGGCGCGGTGCTTTCGGCGTGGCCCACTCCTTCGTGAGCTCCTCGAACACCTCGGGCGCCTCGTAGCGAACGACATTCGCGCCTTCGGGCATCGGCCCGATGAGTGACCGAAACACCGGTGCACCGCGGAGCTCGAGGTCGGTGCTGCAGTCGTCGACGCCGACTTGCAGGTGCGTGCGGAGGATCTGCTCGGGCGAGTCGAAATCGCGGATCACGATCCCGCCGTCAGTGCCGCGCGTCACGATCCGCCAGGTATTCTTCTTTGCCATGCCATGCGCTCCGCCACGTCGAGAGGGCCATCTGGTCCGCCAGGGCTGCCCCGACCGAGAAACATCGGCACGTGGCCGATCGCGTCACGATCCAGCCGTCACAGGCCCGCCTTTTCGGCACGGCCCGTGCAACTGGACTACGCCGTGAGGGG
>JBMLMS010000290.1:0-2717 GCA_049243925.1 Pirellulales bacterium | reverse complement strand
GAGCGGCACGAGCGCCGCCCGCTCGTCGGCGGTTGCCGCCCGGCCGAGCGCGAGGCGGATGGCGAGATCGACCTGGGCGGTGACGTCGCTGCCCGCCTCCCGCCCCACGCGCTCGGCAAAGTGGCGGGCCTGCGTCGTCATGAAGCCGTTGTTGAGAAGCGCGAGGGCCTGGAGGGCCGAGATGCTCTGGTTGCGCTTCTCCACCCGCATCGAGGGATCGGCACAGTCGAGCACGGTCATGAAGGGCTGCGTTTGGCTGCGGACAATGAACCGATACACGCCCCGCCGCCAGCTGGCCTTGTCCTCCGGGTCGGCAAGGTCGTAGCGCCAGTGGGGCGAGTGCTGCGGGTGCTCGATCTTAAAATCCTGCCAGCCGGGGCCGCCCATCGTGAGGTCGAGCGTGCCGGCGACTGCGAGCACGGCGTCGCGCACCGCCTCAGCCTCGAGCTTGCGCCGGTTTTGCCGCCAGAGGTATTGATTGCCTGAGTCGATCGCCTCGAACGCGTCGACGCCCAGCGAGGCCTGCCGGTAGGTCGCGGAATTCACGATCAGCCGGTGCAGCGCCTTGAGCGAGCCGCCGCCGTCGCGAAACTCGGCCGCCAGCCAGTCGAGCAGCTCGGGATGCGTGGGCGCCGCGCCCATCCGGCCAAAATCGCTCGGCGTGGCTACGATCCCCTGGCCGAAGTGGTAGTGCCACACGCGGTTCACGATGCTCCGCCAGGTGAGCGGATTCTTCGGATCGGCGAGCCAGCGGGCGAGCGCGGCGCGGCGGTCGCCCTCGGCGTGGTCGGGCGGCAGGTCAAACCGGCTCTGGAGCGGCTCCACGAGCACGAGCGCGCCGGGCCGAACCTCGTGCGTCGGCGAGAGCACGTTGCCCCGGGAGAGCACGTGGATCGGCCGCGGCACGCCCTCGCGGATCCGCGACGTGACGGAGTAGGCCACCTGCATCGCCGGCAGTTTTTTCTTCTCCTCGGCCGTGGCCGCCAGATCCGCTTTCAGCTGCTCGAGCTCGGCGGCCACGGCCGGATCGCGATGCTGGGCGAGCAGCTTTTCCCGCTCGGCCTTGAGGGCGAGAATCGTGGCGCTGGCGGAGGCCGGGCTCTGGCCGTCGATCACGTTCGCCCGCTGCCAGCGCGGGGGCATTTCGATCGAGTCGAGCGCCGTCATCACCGACCCCGGGGCCACGTTCTTGCCGTCGGTGGCTTTCACGGCCACCTCGGCGAGCGCGAAGATGAAGTCGTCCTGCCGCGGGGCGAGCTTCGTGGCGGTGATCCGCACGTAGCGGCCCTTGGCAGCCGTGGCGATCGCCTGCGGCTCGATGCCGGGGTTTGGCACGTCGGCCGAGCCGTGGTCGGCGACCACTGTCACCCCCACCGCGAACGTCGGGTCGTTTGCCACCTCCACGCGATACCGCACAGGAAACCCGAAGCCCGCGCCGATCTTGTTGAAGTCGTCGTGGCAGGGATGGATCGCGATCTCCGCAAGATCGGTCTCCTGGCCGAGGTCGAGCTGGAGCCACTTCACGGCGTCGGCCGTCGAGCTGATTGCGCTGTGATACCCGAACCTGTCGGTCGGGTTGCCGTCTTTGAGCTCGGGAACCTTTTTGATCTCTTGATCGATCTCGGCCAGCCGCGGCCCGGCCTTCTCCGCGACGGCGGCCTCGAGCTCCTTCTTCCGCTTTTCGAGAGACGTCCTCCGGCGGTCCGCGGCGGCGTACGCCTCGCGCACGGCGGGATCGGCGTGATACGGGCGGTCTTCCCGGTCGAGCGCGGCAAACACGGCCTGGAGCGAGTAGTAGTCGTCCTGCGTGATCGGATCAAACTTGTGGTTGTGGCATTGAGCGCAGTGGATCGTCACACTCGCAAACGTGCCGATCGTATTGGCCACCATGTCGTCACGGTCGAGGTGCCGCGCGATCTTGCCATCGGTCTTCGTCTCGGGCACCTCCTTGTGGCCGATCAGGTCCCACGGGCCGGCGGCGATGAATCCAATTGCCTCCTGGCCGTCGGCTGTGTCCGCATGGAGCATGTCGCCCGCCACCTGCTCCTCGATAAACTGCGCAAAGGGCTTGTCGGCGTTGAGGGCCCGCACACAGTAATCGCGGTAGGGCCAGGCGTTGGGCCGGGGCTGGTCCTTGTCGTAGCCGTGCGTGTCGCCGTAGTGGACGACGTCGAGCCAGTGCCGCGCCCAGCGTTCGCCATACCGCGGCGAGGCGAGCAGCCGGTCGACGAGTTGTTCATAGGCCTGCGGATCCGTGTCGGCGACGAAGGCTTGCACCTCGTCGGGCGTGGGCGGCAGGCCAACCAGATCAAACGACAACCGGCGGATCAGCGTGGCCCGGTCGGCCATGGGCGACGGCGCGAGCTGTTTTTCAACGAGCTTCGCCCGGATGAAGAGGTCGATCGCGTTGCGCTCGGCCTCGACGCCGGGGATCGCGGCGAATGCAGCGTTTGCCACAGGCAGGCTTGGCTTCGTGATCGGCTGCCAGGCCCAGTGGTCGAGCCGCGGATCGCGGACGGCTTCTTCGTCCAGCTCCGCTTCGTGGCCGGGCCACGGCAGCCCCGCGTCGATCCAGGAAGCGAGGGCCGCCACCTCGTCCGTGGTGAGCCGCTCGCCGTCGGGCGGCATCATTTGTTCGGGATTCGTCGTCTTCACGCGACGGATGAGCTCGCTCGCATCGGCTTTGCCGGCCACGGCCGCCGGGCCAAAGTCGCCGC
>JBMLMS010000289.1:0-10949 GCA_049243925.1 Pirellulales bacterium | reverse complement strand
GGAGGGCGGAGGCGAACGTCCGGCGACGGGATATGGGGAGCCCGAAGCCGGCGCGTCAGGTCGTGAGCACTGGGGGCGACGCGGCGAAGGCGGTGGCCAGCGTGGGGAGCCAGGATCCGGAAGCGGTGGCATCGCGGGCCGGGCCGATCGCCACGATCACACGGCTGCGCAAGAGCACGCCCTTCTCGACGGCCGTCGGGAAGAGCCGCGCTGCGATGTGCACGCGGCCAGCGTCCGCGCGGGCGGTCACGCCGCGGGCGTCGACGGGATGCACGAGAAATACCACGGCCAGATCTCCCGGCCCCGAGACGAGAAAGCCGTGGGGTTCCTGGTCACGCGTCAGCGAGAATTCGAGGCGGCCCGCACGATAGGCGACCGGCACGACGCTGTCGCCTGCGACGTCGGCGCTGACGCTGATCTGCGGCATGCTTTCGAGGAGCGCCGTCTGCGCCGAGACGACGACCTCGCGGCACCACGCGCCGACCGCGGTGTCGAGCCAGGCGGGCTGGGCCCGCCACATGGCCGTCGCCCGCAACCGACCGCCGTCGCGGGTCTCATAAATGGCCGTCACATCGGAGCCACGGCACCAGGCGTCGGCACACGCAGAGGCCGGGTCGAGCTCGACTCCCAAGAGCCGGTCGGGCTCCGCGGCGCCGGGCCGGACGACGGCCAGACCACTCTGCGGGGCGGCAAGATCGATCACCGACGACAGGCCGCCCGCCGTGCACGAAGCCCGCTCGGCGGCGAGCGACCAGGCGGCCGCGAGTGGAGATGCATTCATGCTGCTATGATCCGGCGACAGTCCTGACGAACGGTGCACGTCTGAGACGAACCGAAGCACTCCTACGAACCGAAGCACTGGGGCCGCGGATTGTACCCGGGACCGCAGAGCGAGGCCGAAGCATGCCGGATCAACTCGATGTTTGCGAGGCGGCCGCGCGGGCCGGCGGGCGTGTGCTCGCGGACTGGCGGGGCCGATTCGGCGTCTCGAAAAAGGGGCAGCGCGACTACGTCACGGAGGCCGACTTCGCCGCCCAGCGTGAGATCAGGCGAATCGTGCTCACGGCCTTTCCCGAGCACGGCTTCGTCGGTGAAGAGACCCTGCCCGACGACGAGCCGGCTCACGACTCGGCCTCTGGGCTCCGCTGGATCGTCGATCCACTCGACGGCACCACGAACTACGTCCACGGCTTTCCGGCCTACTGCGTGTCGGTGGCGCTGGCCCGCGGCGACGATCTGCTCGTGGGCGCGATCTATGATCCGGAGCGCGACGAGTGCTTCACGGCCCGGGCCGGCGGCGGCGCCTTTCTGAATGGCCGGCCAATCCGGGTGCGGGAGACGAGCGACGTGCTCGACGCGCTCGTGGCACTGAGTTTTCCGCCGCATGTGTCGGTCGACTCCGGCGCGGTCGCCGATTTTCTGGCCGTGGTGTCGCATGTGCATTCCGTGCGGCGCACCGGCTCGACGGCGATCAACCTCGCGTATATCGCCTGCGGCCGGCTCGATGCCTTCTGGGTGCGCGCGATCAAGAGCTGGGACGTGGCCGCCGGGCTCTTGCTGGTGGCGGAAGCCGGTGGGGCCGTGGGCCCGTTCGCGGGGGGACCTCCGGGACGGGTGTCGCTCGATCGGCCCGTGTTCATCGCCGCCGCGACCTCGGCGCTGCTCGAGCGAGTGCGCGGCCTGCTCCCCCCGGAAGCGGTCTGAGGGTGCGATTGTCCGGGTCGTGCGGGATGCACCGGGCCGGTGGATGACGAAACCGCGTGCGTGCCGGTAGGTTGCGAACTAAGGTCGAGGGGACGGATCGCGCGCGGCCCGGCCCGCGGTCCGCCTTCGGCACCACCGTTTCGCTCCATCGATGCAGCCACCTTTCCACCACTCGCTGTTCACCGCCTTCGTGACGGCCGTTGCGATCCTCGCGGGTGCCGCCGCGGGCGGCGCAGAACCTGCGCCCGCCGTGAAGGAGGTGGAGCCGGAGATTTTTTACCTGCGCGACGACGGTGGCCGGCTCGTGCCGGTGCCCGGCTTCCGCTATCGAGACTTCGTCGATCTCTTGCGTTTGAAAGATGGACTACCCGGTCTGCCGCAGCCGCCGGCAGCGGTGCTCGAGTGGATCGAAGTCGACGGCGATCTCACGGCGCGTGACCGCAACGTCTGCCGGCTCACGGTCACGCTTCGGCTCCGGCAGATCCGCAGCGGCTGGGCCAGGCTGCCGCTGGCTCTTGGCGGCGTCGTGCTCACGGCGTCTCCCGAACACGAGGGCGAGGGACGCTGCATCGTCGATGCCGATGCCAAGACGCGCGGCTACGACGTGTGGCTCGAGGCGGCGGCCGATTCGCAGCACACGGTGACACTCGTCGGCGAGGTGGCCGTCGGCCGCAGTCCTGCAGCCGATTCGATGCAACTCGATCTGCCGCGGGCGACGGCGTCGGTCGTGCGGCTGCGCACGGAGCGTCTGTCACCCCGCGTCGACATCCGGCCCGCCGGCCCCGCGCCGCGGATTTCGCCCGCCGCGGAGGCTGACTCCGGCAGCGTCGTCGAATGCACCGGGATCTCGGGCGTGGTCGAGATCATCGTGGCCGACGAGTCTGAAAGCGACCGGCCGGGCGATGCTCCGCCGCACGCCGACGTGGAGAGTCTGGTGCGGATCGATGGCACGATCGCCAGCACCACGGCCACCGTGCGGCTCGAAGGACTGCCTGCCGGCATGCGCGAGGTGCGGATCGCCCTCCCGCCGCGAACGCGACTGGAATCCGTGGCCGACCCCGCCTCGCTCGTGCGCGTCGGTGGCGACGAGGAGCATCCCGAGGCCCTCGTGCGGATCGAGCCTGACCTCGCCGGGCGGGCCGTCGTGGAACTGACATGTGAACGACCCGTTGACGCGACGGGAGCGGCGGCCTTCGATCCGATGGGATTCGCCGTCGCCGGAGTGCCCGCATGGCGGCAGCACGGTCGCGTGAGCCTCGTCGTGGAGGGAGACTGGCAGGTCGACTGGGACGACCTCGGTGGGACTCGGCGTGTCGACCCGCCGGTGGCCGCGCGCCGGCCCGGCTTCATCGCGGCGTTTTCCTACGATGCCCAGCCGGTGCGACTGCCGCTCCGTGTGCGGCCGCGTGGCAGCCGTATCGTGATCGAGCCGGCCTACCGCTACGACATCCGGGCCACCCGCATCGATCTCGTCGCTACGCTGCGGGTGATCGTTCGCGGCGCGCCGGTCTCGCGGATGACGCTCGGCCTCGAGGGCTGGAGCGTCGACGACGTCGGCCCACCGGGCATCGTCGACGCGGCCGCGGTCGTGAGCAGCAGCGGCAGCATCATGATTCCGTTCGTGCAGCCGTTGTCGGGCGAGACGACCGTCGACGTGCGGTGCAGCCTGCCGGTCGACCGCTCCGCCACCACCGTCGGCTGGAAGCTGCCCGTGCCCAAGGCCGACCTCGTGGGGCCGGCGGTGGTGACGATCGCGTCGGACAGTGACATCGAGGTGCTGCCCGAACAGGCGGCGATCACCGGGCTCGTCAGACAGGTGGCGGCTCCGCCACGCCGGGGCGAAGCACCACGGATCACGTATCGCCTCGACGGCACCGAGGGAGCATTCTCCGCGCGGCGGCGGTTCCTCCCCCGGCGGATCGACGCGGTGGTGGTCGCCCAGGCGACGATCGCAACGCCGCGCACGCGGGTGGACGAGACGATCCGATTCGAGGTGGCCAACGTGCCGCTCGAGTTCCTCGATCTCACCGTGGCCCGGTCGGTCGTGGACGGCGGCTCGCTCGAGATCCGCCAGGAGGGCGAACTGCTCAACCCCTTCGAGGTGTCGACGTCGGCCGACGTGCCCGATGGGCTCGCCACGGTCCGCGTGATGCTGGCCACGCCGCTGCTCGGCGCCGGTGACCTGGCCGTGACGTTCAGCCTGCCCACCCCCGACGTTCCGCAGGAATCGACCGTCGCGGAAACCCTGCCCCTCGTGCTCCCGCTCGAGGCGCGGATCGTCCGCCAGAGTTTTGCCTTGGCCGCCGGCGAGCAGTTCACCGTCGAGGTGCGGGGGGATGCGTGGACGCGCGATGTCGCCTCCCAGGCCGCCGGCCCTGCTCGGATCTGGGTCGCCACCGGGCCCCAGGCCGCCGTGCCTGTGGCCCTCGCCACGCGGCCGGAGTCCGGAGCCGGTGACACGGTGATCGAGGCGGCCTGGTACGAGACACGGCTCCTGCCCGATCGACGCGACGACGTCCGGACGTTTGCGATTTCGAGCACGGCGCCGGCCCTGCGGGTGTGGCTGGCCCTGCCTGCGGAGGCCGGAGCCGCGAAGGCGCGCACGCTGCCACGCGTGCGTGTCGACGGCGCGACGGTTGCGGTCGTCGAAGACGGCGACGGCGCGGTGCGGGTGCCGTTGCCGGCGGCAGCCACCGAATCGGGCCGCCGGCGCTGCGTGCTGGAAGTCGAATCGACTGGGCCGCGCGGGCGTTCGGGCGGCCTGCTGGCCCTGCCCGAGCGTGTGGTCTTGGAGGCACCCCGGTTTCCGGCCGGCACCGTGCTGCGTCGCTTCTGCTGGGAACTTCACGTGGCGGCCGACGAACACGTGATCGTGCCGCCGTCGGGATGGACGCCGCAGCAGCGTTGGCAGTGGAGTGAACTCGGACCGGAATTCGCGCCGCTCGTGACGCGGGCGGCGCTCGTCGACTGGATCGCGGCGGCGGCGCAGCGGCGTCCGGCGGCCGCCGACGTGCCGGTGGCGGAACGACGCGTGGTGTACGCGGGGGTGGGGGATCCGGGGGCGGCCGCCATCTGGGTGGCTCCGACGTGGCTCCTCGTGCTCGTGGTGTCGGGGATCACGCTGGCCATGGGGCTCGCGCTCGTGTACCGCTCGGCGCTCCGTCGCGTGCCGGTCGTGCTCTCGATCGGCGCGGGAGTGGCCCTTGTCGCGGCCCTGGTGCCCGACCTCGCGCCGCTGGCAGGACTGGCTGCCGTGCCGGGCGTGGCGCTGTCGCTGCTCGCCGCGGCGCTGCGGGCATTCGTTGATCGCCCCGCCGTGCGGCTGCCGCAGGTGGGGCTGCCCGTCGCGGCGGAGTCGTCCACGCGCTACATGCCTGCAGCGTCGATCGTGATCTCGCCTTCAATCGTGCATTCTCCGACCACCGTCACGAAGCCGGGGGGCTCCGGGGCATGAAGTGGCTGCGGCTGACGCTCGCGTGGCTCATCGGCGCGATCGCCGGACTCACGGCGGCATCCCACACGTGGGCAGACGAACCCCGGTCGCCGGACGCGCTGCGGTTCATGCGCGTGCACGTGCCCCGCGACGGCCTGGCCGATGTGCCTCTCGGAGACGCGCGCTATGTGCCGATGCCGCGCGATGCGTTCGAGGCGGCGGTCGCGCGTGTCACCGACGTGTCTGGCACGGCGTCGCGGCCGGAAGAACTGCGGGCCGAAGCGGCCCGCTACGAGGCACGGATCACGGCAGCCGGTGTTCTCGAGGGGCGCGTCACCTTCGACCTCGGGCCGGTGGCGGGTGACGACGCCACCGGCACGCTGCCGTTGGGCAAGCTGGCCGTCGCAGCCTGCACGGCCACGACTGCGGCGGGCGTCGGGGCGGTGACTGTTTTCGGAACGGGAGACGGCATGTCGGCGGTGGCGACGGCCGGTGCGGGAGAATACGTGGCGGAGTGGACGAGCGGCCCGCCACGGGCCACGAGCGACGGGCGGCTCTATACGTTGCATCTCCTGCCAGCCGTCCGGTCGTCGATTCGCCTGCAATTGCCCCCCGGGCAACGCCCTCTGCTCGCCGGCCACGATCTTCCTCCGACCCGTGCCGGCGGCGCATGGCTGATCGAGGCCGGCGCCCGCCCCCGCATCGAGTTTTCGGTGATCGACGAGCGGGCGGCCGAGCCGGCCGTCTCGACCAGGAGCCGGATCGAGATCGTGGGCCGTGAGGTGGCAGTCGAACTGTCGGTGCGGCCTGTCGCTGTCTGGGCCGACGAGCGCGTCGCCTTCGACAAAGATCCCGCGCTCGTGGTCGCGAGCGTGGCGCTCGCCTCCGGTGATCGGCGGGCCGTCGCGTGGTCGGAGGCCGCAGACAAGCGCTCGATCATCTGCCTCGTGCCGGCGGTGGCACTGGGCACACGCACGCCCCTCGTGGTGCGCGCGGTCGGCCCGCTCCCCGATGGGCTGGTGCGGCCGCTGCCCACCCTGCGGCCGGCCGCGTCGTCGTGGGCCGGTGGCGGATCGATCGTCGAGGTCGATCCCGCCTGGACGGTTGCAGCGATCGAACTCGAGCAGTGCCTGGCCATCACGGCCGAGGCAGCCGCAGCCTGGCCACTGCCTCCGCAGGCCGACGAGCAGGGCGACAAGGCGGGCGGGCAGATCGTGCCCGCCCGCGTGTATCTCGAACACCAGGGCCCCGGCGCCGCGGTGCGGGTGGCCGTGGTGCCGCGCACGGCCCGGATCGACGTGCAGCGGGTGACGGTCGTCGATTTTGCACCCGGAGTCGTCGTCGGTGTCGCCACGTGCGATGTCGGCGTGCGCAGAGGCGAGGCGTTCGATCTCACCGGGCT
The DNA here is from genome assembly GCA_049243925.1 of Pirellulales bacterium. Taxonomy (GTDB): domain Bacteria; phylum Planctomycetota; class Planctomycetia; order Pirellulales; family UBA1268; genus RGVT01. The sequence continues at coordinate 4,410 of JBMLMS010000289.1, read as the reverse complement.
GATCGCGCCCGGCTGGTTCATCGACACCGTGGATGCCGTGGGCTGGGCGTCCGCGCCTTTCGGAGACGATCCGGGTGCGCTGCAGGAGGCCCGCGCCGCGGAGCCCCTCGAATGGAAAGTCGTGCGGGATGCCCGCGGAGACGTGCTGCGCATCGGCCTCACGGCGGCGGCCGTGCCGGGGCGGCGGCTGAGGCTGCGCATCACCGGACACCGCGCGGGCGCCGCCGCGGGGGCGGCCTTTTCGGCGAGTGAAATCGACATGGTGCGGCTCGTGGGCGACACGGAGGGGGTCGCCGCCATCGGCTTCAAGACGAGTGCCGAGCAGGCCGTCGAGATCAGCGGCGCCGACATCGGCGCGGTCGATCCACGGCTGGCGTCGCTCGTCGACGAGCCGGCCGTTCGAGCGTGGGCCGCCGTGGGCGGTCGGTCTTCGTCTTGGCAGGTGAAGCTCGTACGCCGACGGCCGCCGCTCGACGTACAGGCCCAGGTACGGCTCACGGTCCGCGACGAGCGGCTCTCGCAGTCGTTCACGTTCGAGTGCCGTCCCGATGCATCCGCCTTGGATTCGCTGGTGGTGCAGTTCTCCGAACCGATGGACGATCTCCTCGAGTGGTCGCTCTTGGCCCCGGCCAGCGGATCGATGGTGGCCCGGCGACTCGAGGCGGTCGACGATTCGTGGGTGGTGGAATTCACGCCGCCGGTGCGAGAGGCCGTCACGATCCGAGCCGCCCGCACCGTGCCGTTCGAAACGCCGCTGCCGATTCCGTTGGCCTGGGTGGAAGGTGCGCCGCGGCAGGTGGGGGAGGTGATCGTGCGCGACGCAGGGCGACGTCGGCCGACGATCGATAATCGGCGGCTCGCCGAACTGCCGCCACGGCCGGGCGCCGCCAGCGACTGGCCGACCCTGATTGGAGAGTTCTCCTTCGGCGGCGACCGCCCACCGGCGGGCCCGGCGGCGGCGGAACTCGTGCCGGGCCGGCGCGACGACGGCGCCGCTCGCGCGTGGGCCTGGCGTGAGACGACCTCCTGCTGGTGCCACGCCTCGGGGCGGACCGAGTTCGAGACCGTGTTTGACATCGAAAGCCATGGGCGGGCGAGCGTGGTGATCGGCCTGCCCGCAGGCAGGCGGCTGGAGGGAGTCGAAATTGACGGGGTCACCATCGCGGTGGTGGCCGACGAGAACGTCACGGCAATCCCGATCGAGCTGCCGGCGGGCCGGCCGTCGTTCACGCTCGTGGTGCGGAGCACCGCCGCGACGACAGCCTGGGGGGCGTGGCGGGTCGAGCCTGCGGGCGTGGCGATCGATCTCCCGGTGCTCGATCGCATGTGCCGCGTCGCCGTGCCTCCCCAGCTCGAAATCGTCTCGGTGTCGTCGGCGTGGCGAAGCGTCGGGTGGATGGCCCGCGGTGTCACGGAGCGGCTCGCGGGCGTTCGTGGGCCGTCCAGCGTGCCGTCGTTCGCGGGATCTCCGGGCGAGCAGCGCGGCCCGTCTGGAGAAGTGTTTCGTGTGCGCGAGTTCGTGCCCGGCGACGGTCGCGGCGATGCCGGTGCGGTCGTCATCATGCCCCGGCGATGGATCCATGGTGCGGCCGTGCTCGTCGGCTGCATCGTCGTCGGCGTCGTGCTCGCCGGTTCCCGACGAGGGGCGTGGCTGGCCCCAGTCACGTGTGTGATTGCGGGCGTGGCCGCCCTGTGGTGCCCCGCTCCGGGCGATGTCGTCGCCAGGGCGGCCTGGTGGGCTGCGATCGGCGCGGCAATGCTCGTGATCCGGCGGCCTGTCACGCGGGGAGCGCTGCTCACGCTGGCGTGCCTGGCGTCGCCTGCGCCGCGGGCCTCTGCGGCGGATGCCTTGCCCGTGTTCATCGCGCCGCTCGACGACGGGGAAATGGCCTTCGTTCCAGAACCGCTTTATCGGCTACTCGCCCGCACGGGCGGAGATACGGCGGGGGCGATTCGCGTGGTCGGCTGCCAGATACTCGTGCCCGCGACCCGTGCCGCAGACCCGACCAGCGAGCGCTGGCGGCTCAGGATCGACGTCGACGCGCTCGCTGCGGGCGTGCTCGAACTGCAGCCCCAGGACGCCGTCGACGGCTGGATCGCCGAAACGGCACACATCGACGGCGAGATCACTCCGCTGACGGGTGCACCGGTGCGGCATGACCTGCTCGTGTCGACGGCGGGCCGGCATCGTGTCGAAATCGACGTTCGCCCGCGGATCGAGCAAGTTGGCGACGTGGAAGTGCTCACCGCCAGGCTGCCACCGGCGCCCACGGCGACCGTCGAGTTCGCCGCCACCGCGGGGATCGTTCCCTTTGGACTGTGGTGCGAGGCCGCAACGCCGGGTGGGCCCTTCGTTTCAGCGCCGAGCGTGTGGTCGGCGGGGTCCGAACGCTTCGTGTGCAGCGTGCCACAGGCCGAGCGCGTGCGGATCGTGCGGCCGCAGACCGATGGCATCGCCCTCGCGGCGGCGCCGCCTGTCGTCGAGAGCCGCAACACCGTCTCGTGGGATCTCGACGCCTGCCGGGTCGCCGCTTCGTTCGTGATCGATTCCGGCCGCGATGTCGCCGCCCCGTGCATCGTCCGCGCCGACCGCGGCCTCGCGCTCGTCGAGCCCGCCGATGCCGCTCTCGACGTCGTACCCTTGCCGGGCAATCGCTACCTCGTGCGCGCCGTCCGGCCCACCGCGGGCCCATGGCGGTTCGAGATGACCTTTCGGCGGCTGCTGGCGAGTCCGGTCGGCATCTTCGCGGTGCCAGGAGTGTGGATCGAGCGTGCGGCTGCCGACACGCGCACCACGACGCTCGTGCCCGCCGGCGACCTCGCCGTGCAGGTCGATGCGGCCGCGCCATTCGTCATGCTCGCCCCGGACGAGCGCGGCGGGCCGACCTGGAGGGCCGATCTGCGGCTCCAGGATGGTCGCGCGCGCGACGGAGCCGATGAAGCTGGATCGACACCTTTCTTCAACGCCGAGCCGCGGGCCCGGGTCAGCGTCGAACGCCGTCGGCAGGAGATCCGTGGCACGCAGGATGCGCGGGTGCGGTTTACCGCGGAGCGCACGTTCATCGAGCTCGATGCCCGGTTCGACGCCAGTTCGACCCCGCTCGTCTCGCTGCCACTCGAGTTGCCTGCCGACTGTATCGTCGATTCGATCGCACTGTTCGACAACGGCCTGCAGCCGCCGGATCCCGTCGACCGCGGCCCGCTCGACACCTCGTGGCGCCGGGCCACGCCCGAGCGTGGCGTGCTCACGATCCAGCGGCCGGTGGCCGGGCGATTCCGTCTCGAACTGGCGGCGCACGTGCCCCACGCTCCGGCGGCCACCGGCCGCGTGCCTCTCGTGCGGGCGCTCGTGCCTGCGGCCCCTGCCGTGGTGGCGTGGAACGAGTCACGCGACGCGCCGGCCCCCGATCGCTCGTGGGAACTCCGCAGCGACGACCGGCCGCCGCTCTACGCGCTGCGGGTCGCCCTCGCGCCGGAGCCGGCCGAGCCGCTGCCGGCGGAGCCTGTATCCCCGGCGCCGCAGGCCGTCGTCGTCGATCCGCGTGTCGAGCTTGCCGACGTGGAGGTGACCTTCGAAGACCGGGGCCGCGCCTGGGGGCGGGCTCGGTTCGACGTGGTCACGCAGGAGCGTGTCGTGCGGCTTGCCTTGCCCCGCGGCATGCGACTCTTCGAGGCGTTCGTGGACGGACAGCCGGCCCTGCCGTCTACGCCTGTCGCGGGAAGCGCGCCGGCACCCGCCGACGGCGGCGAGCGGTGGGATATCACGCTCTACGACACGACCTGGCCGCGATCGATCGAAGTGGTCTATGCGGGAACCGTGGGCGGGGCCCTCGGCGAAGATGGCCCGATCGCCGTCGCCGCCCCCACGCTCGTCGGGCTGCCGTGCAAGCGCCGCATCTGGACGTTGCGCGCCCCGCGCGATGCCGTCGTGCACGTGGCCGAGCCCGGCCGGCTGCTCGACGCCGCCGCCGTGCAGGGAGAACAGGCCGCGGCACTCGCCGCACTCCGCACCGACTTCGAGCGGGTCATCGAGACATCGCCGGCCATCACGCGCGAGCGGCTGCGGGCGGTGCTCGACGCCCGCGAGCAACGCCTCGACGACGCGAGCCGCGCAGGCAACGACTCGACGGGTGCCGTCGTGCATGTCGCCGCTCCGATCGACGCCCCGCTCACGGTGCGGATCGCCCGCCGCCGTGATCCGAGCCTCACGTCACGCGCCTGGGCCACGCTCGCGCTCCTGGCCGTCGGCGGCACCGCATGGATCATCACCCGCCGCCGCTGACGCCGCCACGATTCGCCAACCCGCGAAGCGGCCGGTTCAATAGTAAGCCGGCTCGGGGCTGCCCCGTACCGTTTCGCCGGACGTTCGCTGCGGGCCTCCAGCCCTCCACTCACTCGGATGTGCCTGCG
>JBMLMS010000288.1:0-5090 GCA_049243925.1 Pirellulales bacterium | reverse complement strand
TGACCTGCCCCCATGAATGGAACCAGTCTCTATCAGTAGGGTAGCCCTGCCAAGGGATCGCCCCTGTCCGCTTGCTGAGGCGTAACCGAAGCGAGCGGACAGGGGCGGCGCGACTCCGGGGCCGGGGGCCTGTACCCGAGCGAGCTATGTGGGCGGAGCGTGTTGTAGCCCCGCCGCCAGCGCTCGATCAGCACCTTGGCCTCAAGCAGGGTGTCGAACACCTCCCTGGCCAGGAGCTCGTCCCGCAGCTTGCCGTTGAAGCTCTCCACGTACCCGTTCTCCCAGGGCGATCCCGGCTCGATATAGAGCGTCTTCACGCCAACCCGCTCGAGCCATTCCCCCACCCGCTTCGCGGTGAACTCGCTCCCGTTGTCGCTGCGGATATGGTCAGGCACCCCCTTGCGCACGAACAGATCACTTAGCCGCTCCAAGACATCCTCGCTGGTCAGCTTCCTCGCCACATCGATCGCAAGACACTCGCGGGTGAACTCATCCACGATCGTCAGCATCCGGAACGACCGTCCATCCGCCGTCCGGTCCATCACGAAGTCGTAGCTCCAGACGTGGTTGCGATGCGTCGGCCGCAGCCGGATGCATGACCCATCCCCAAGCCAGAGCCTTCGCCGCTTCGGCTGTTTCGCAGGCACCTTCAGGCCCTCCTGTCGCCAGATCCGTTCCACCCGCTTGTGGTTCACCCACCAGCCTTCAGCTCGCAGAAGGGCTGTAATGCGGCGATAGCCGTACCGCCCGTATTCGCTGGCCATCCACACGATCCGCTTCACCAACTGCGGTTCGTCGTCAGCAACACGCGCCTTGCGACGCTGCGTGTTCCTGGCCTGCCCAAGTACCCGACATGCCCGGCGTTCGGTCACCACGTCGCGGCCGAGCATGTCACGCACATGCTCGACCGCCTGGCGCCGCTTCGCCGGGCTCAGAAGTTTCCCGAGGCGGCCTCACGCAGGATCGCCTTATCGAGCTCGGCGTCCGCTAGCAACCGCTTCAGCCGTGCGTTCTCCTTCTCAAGATCCTTCAGCCGCTTCGCCTGGTCCGTCCGCAGGCCGCCATACTCACGCTTCCACCGATAGTACGTCTGCTCAGTCACGCCAAGCTTGCGGACCACCTCGGGCACGGTCTTCCCTTGAGCCAGCCCAACCTCAGCCTCGCGGAGCTTCCCGATGATCTGCTCCGCAGTGAACTTCTTCCCTCGTGGCATCTCTTGCCCTCCCTTGGTTTGCACCAGCAGAGATTCTCTCTCTGAAAGTGGCGACGTTTAAGGGGGGCAGGTCACCGGCAGCTCGTGGCCGGCTACCACGGCTTGTCGCACCACGGCAATGATCCTGTCATGATCCGCGACCTCGTCGCGATCGAGACCGCACACATGCACTGTCTCGCCGGATTCCTCAAGCAGCTCCAGGACAAGAAGACGCCCGAGGGGAGAACGCTGCTCGACGACACGATCATCCTCGTAGGCACCGGCATGGGCGATGCGAGCCGCCACAGCAACGCCAATTTGCCCACGCTCGTCGCCGGCGGCGGCCTCAAGCATGGCAGCCACGTGGCGGTCGATCCGAAGCAGGCAGGCGCGCCGCTCTTGGGCGACCTCTACGTCACGCTCATGCAGCGGCTCGGCATCGAGACCGACCGATTCTCGAACGCCTCGAAGAACATGAACGAGGTCCTCCTCTGATGCGGCAGCTCCTGCCCGTCATCGTGGTTCTGGCCGGCACGATCGCCGCCGCTCGGGCGGACGAGCCGGCCGCGTTGCCGCAGCCCGTTCGGGCGATCCTCGCGGGCAGGTGCCTCGACTGTCACACGGGCGACGCAGCCGAAGCCGCCGTCCGCCTCGACCGCGGCACGATCGACTGGGGGGATGCCACCCAAGTTGACCTCTGGCGCCGGGTCGTGGAGGTGATCGAAGACCGCCGGATGCCGCCGCCCGACGCGGAGCCGGCCACACAGGCGGAGCGGGAAGCGATCATCGCATTCCTCGATCCGCCCATCCTCGCCCACACACCCTTCGGTGGCACGCCGCCGCGCCGGCTCAACCGCGACGAGTATGCGCGCACGATCCGGCAGCTCTGCAACCTGCCGAAGTTCACGCTGCCGCTCGGATTCCCGCCCGACACCGAGCGGCACGGCTTCGACAACCTCGCCGAGGGGCTCGTGCTCTCGCCGGCCCATCTGGAAGCCTACGCAGCGGTCGCCCGCGACGTGGCCGACGAACTCTTCCCACCGCTGCGACCAGCGGCGAAGCCCGCCCGCTGGGAGGCAGGCCCACACGATCTTGCGCTCAGCTTCTCGGCCGCCACCATTCACGGGGATGCCCTGCGGCTCGCGTCCCGCAGCGTCGACATCATGCGCAGCTGCACCTGGCCGAGCCGGATCGAGATGAAGGATTCGGGCACCTACACGATCACCGTCGAAGCCTCGCAGTTTCTCTCCCCCGAGGGGCACCGCTTCGAGGGACCGATGAAGCTCGAGGTCTACGCCCGTCCGGTGTCGGCCACCGATCGCTCGAAGGTGACTGCGTTTCGACTCCTGCAGACGATCAACGTCACCGCGGAGTCACCCGCGACCACATCGTTCGAGGCCGACCTCTACGAGGGCGACACGGTGCTCTTCCGCTGGGCGAACGCAGAAATGACGCACGAGTTCGAAGACCTTGCCGACCAGATGGAGGCCTGGTTTCGCGACGATCCGCGGTTTCTCGCCGCCTGGCAAAAGGCGGTGTTTCCCTCAGGGAATCCCGGCCGGCCCGAGACGGCCCGCCTGCGCGGCCGCAATGGCTGGGACATCGTCTCCAAGCATTGGGCCGACCCGGCGCTCGACCTTGGCGAGGCCACGATGGACACGAAGACGACGATGAAGTTGCTCGAGGTCTGGCGATCCATGGCCAGCACGACCGCTCTCGCCGACGGGCTCTGCCACTTCTATCACGAGCGCGGGCCGGCCCTCGAGATTCACCGCGTCGCCATCGAAGGGCCGTCGAAGTCTTTGGAGAGCCCGCAAGACAAGGCCCGGGCGGCCGCGCGACGGACAATCGTCGGCAGCCGCAAGGACGGGCAGACCGATCTCGACGTCGCCCGTGGCATGCTGACCTCGTTCCTCCCGAAGGCGTTTCGACGGCCTGTGAGCGACGCCACGGTGGAGAGCTTTCTCGCCATCGCGACACGGCATTGGGACGAGGGCCATTCGTTCGACGAAGGGATGCACCTCCTGCTCCGGAGCATCCTCGTCTCGCCTCGGTTCCTCTACCGGTGTATCGAGCCGGCCGACGCAGCCGGCAACCTCGACCAGTTCGACCTCGCGACGCGGCTGTCGTACTTCCTCACGCAGGCTCCGCCCGACGCCACGCTCGTCGACCTGGCCACGCGCAACCGCCTCGGCGAATCGTGGGTGCTCAGGCGCGAGGCGACGCGGCTGATGCCGAAGAAGCCGGCCGATCCCATGATCCGCAGCTTCGTCGGCCAGTGGCTCGACACGAAGTCGCTCGCGGGCATCATGCCCGACCCGAAGTTCAATTTCGACGACGAGGCCGTGAGCCTCGCCAGGCAGGAGACCGAGCGGTTCTTTACTGAGATTCTCGCCTCGAATCTGCCGATGACCACGTTCATCGACCCCGACTTCACATTCTCCACGATCGCTTTCTGCCAGCGAAACTACGGCTTCACACCGGCGGTCGCGAAGGGGCGGGAAAAGAAACTGTCTCCAGAGGAATTGAAGCGGTTTCAACGGCTCACGATCGACCGCGGTGGCCGCTACGGCGGGCTCCTTGGCCAGGCGGCGATTCTCATGGCGACGGCCAACGGCGTCGACACGCAGCCGGTGATCCGCGGCGCCTGGGTGCTCGAGAACATCCTCGGCATGCCCTCACCGCCGCCGCCGAAGAACGTGCCGGCACTCACGCCCGACACCCAGGGGGCCAAGACGCCGCGCGACCTGCTCGCCGCCCACACGCAGGAGTCGAGTTGCGCCCTCTGCCACGCGCGGATCGATCCCGTGGGGTTCGCGCTCGAGAACTATGACCCCGTGGGCCGCTGGCGGGCGAAGTGGCCGGGCAGCAACGCCCCGATCGACGCCTCCGGCACGCTGCCCGACGGCACGGCCGTGAACAACCCGGTCGAGTTCAAGGCCTGGCTCGTGGCGAACATCGACCTCTTCTCCACGTGCCTCGCCGAGAAACTCATGACGTACGCGACGGGCCGCGTACCGAACTACGCCGAGAAGCGCGAGATCGAGAAGCTCGTGCGGGCCAACCGCGAGGCGGGCAAGGGTTTTCAGGATCTCGTGCTCGACCTCGTCGACAGCCGCACGTTCCGGGCGCGGTGATTTTTGCCGAACCACAGGGGAGGCGAGGGGGGTCGGCGAACGCTCGAGGAGCCTTGGGCCGCCGCGGCCCACGCGACGAGACTTTTGCCGCCTCCCGAGCCGGCACTTCTTTCACGGCACCATCCACGCGAGCGGGCCTGACTGGAGCCAGACGAGCAGGCCCATCAGCGCCGCGAGCGCAAGGGAGTGCGGGAAGACGCGGCGCAAGATCGCTCCCTCCTGCCGGTGCGTGCCCGTGGCCGTGGCCGACACGACGATGCTCTGGGCGTCGATCATCTTCCCCATCACGCCGCCGGTGCTGTTGGCCGTGCAGATGAGAAGCGGGTCGAGGCCGAGTTGCTCCGCCGTCACCCGCTGCAGGCTGCCGAACATCGCGTTGCTCGACGTGTCGGAGCCCGTGAGGGCGACGCCGAGCCAGCCGAGGATCGCCGCGCAGAAGGGAAAGAACGCGCCCGACCAGGTGAGCGCGAGGCCGAGCGTGACGTCGGTGCCCGAGTAGCGGGTCACGAACGCGAGGGCGAGCATCGCCGCGATCGTGGCGAGCGAGGCGGTAAGCGCCGCGAGATTCGCCCACCAGATCCGCCAGGCCCGTCGCCAGGGAATGCCGAGCCACGGCACGGCAAGCAGCGCGGCGGCAAGGATGCCCGTGCCGGCGGCTGAAAGCCAGTTGAGCCGATAGACAGCCCGCTCGATCTCGCGCGGCTCACGCGTGGCCGGCGGCACCTTGGCGACGCGGCCGTCGAGCCGCGGCACCGGAAACT
>JBMLMS010000287.1:0-2856 GCA_049243925.1 Pirellulales bacterium | reverse complement strand
CTCCCCGAGTAGGATTCGAACCTACAACCTAGCGGTTAACAGCCGCTCGCTCTACCGTTGAGCTATCGGGGAAAACGTCCAATTACCCTAGCGTATTTCGAGGCTGAAATCGACCCTTTCAGCCTGCGTGCGGGGCCCGCTGTTTCTCGAGCAGCACGCTGTTGCCACGGGCGTTGTAGGCGATCGTGGTCATGAACGATCGCATCAGCATCACCCCCCGGCCGCTCGGCACTTCAAGCCGTTCGTCGCACGTGCAGTCGGGGACTGCCCCGGGATCGAATCCGACGCCGGCGTCGGTGATCTCGATGCGGGCCATCTGCGGCGTCACCGCACACGACACCCGCACCGTCTTCGCCGGATCGAGCTTGTTGCCATGCACGATCGCGTTGACGATCGCTTCTTCGACGGCCAAATGAATTCCGAAGATATCCGTCGGCTCCCAGCCGTGGTGGCCGAGTTGCTCGAGTAATTCATCCATGATGAGCCGGCTCGCGCCGCGCTCGCTCGGCAGGTCTACTTCCCGGCTCCAGCCGCCGGACGACGGATCAAGTCGGGCACCAGCCGCGGCCTCGTGTGCCATGGGCTCCATTCCTCGGGCCACTATTGAAAGGCGGCGATCGCCTCGGCCTCGTCCCCACGAATGTCGAACACCTTGTTCAACTTCGTGATCTGAAACACTTCGAGGATCTCAGGCCGAATGTTGCTCATCTTCAAGCGACCCTTCGCCGACTTCACCTTGCGATCGAGCGTGATCAACTTGCCCAGGGCGGCGCTCGAGAGAAACTCCACGTCGGAAAAGTTCAGCAGGATGCTTTTGCGGTTGAGTTGCTCGACGAGCCCGAAGAGCTCGGCTCCAAGTTCCTGGATGCTGGCCTCGTCGAGGATCTTCTTGTCGATGAACCGCACCACGGTGACCTCTCCGACCTTCGAGGTGTCGATGCGACGGTGGGCGGTCATGCGGAAATCTCTCGGGGGCGGGCGGCGTGGGTCACGAGCGGCGCTCGTCAGTGGAGCGTACCGAGTCGCCCCCGGGTTTGCCATCGACGTCGGCCGTGAGGGGTGCTGCCAAACTGGCAGCGGTGTCCCGAATCAAGGGGGGCCGGGACAGGCCGGGGGGCGGGGCTCTGCCCCGGAAAAAACCGCGGCGGCCCCGATTCCCGCCAGTCCGGCGCGCCAGTTGCTTCCCTGACGAAGACCGCTCTGATGGTGTGTCGCCGCGGCAGCCGGCGACCGTCCCCATCTTCGACCCCGACTCGTTTTCGAAAGGTAGCCCCGATGTCAGCCACAGCCACCAAGCCCGCCAAGAAGAAGTCGAGCCTCATCCCCCTCGGTGACCGCGTCGTCGTCGAGCGCGAGGAGAGCGAACAAAAGACCGCCGGCGGCATCCTGCTCCCCGATTCCGCCAAGGACAAGCCGGCCCGCGGCGTGGTCGTGAGTGTCGGTGAGGGCAAGCTCGACGCCAAGGGGCACAGGCACGCCCTGCAGGTCAAGCCCGGCGACCGCGTGGTGTTCACGAGCTATGCCGGCGAGCCGTTCAAGGTGGGCGACGACGAACTCCTGCTGATGCGCGAGGACGACATCCTCGCGATCCTCGGCTGAGCATCGTCATCCGTCCGCTCCCGCACACCAGCACTTTTCCCCAGACCTATCCCGAGAGGAGATTCGACCGATGTCCAAGATGATGGTATTCGACCAGGAAGCCCGTGAGGCGATGCGCCGCGGCGTGCAGAAGCTCGCCCGAGCCGTGAAGGTGACGCTCGGCCCCAAGGGCCGCAACGTGATCCTCCAGAAGAGCTTCGGCTCGCCGACCGTGACGAAGGACGGCGTGACCGTCGCCAAGGAGATCGACCTCGAGGATGTCTACGAGAACATGGGCGCCCGCATGGTGCGCGAGGTCGCGAGCAAGACGAGCGACGTGGCCGGCGACGGCACGACGACCGCGACGGTGCTCGCCGAGGCCGTGTTCAACGAAGGCCTGCGGGCCGTCGTGTCGGGCTGCAATCCCGTCCAGATGAAGGCCGGCATCGAGAAGGCCGTCGAGGAGATCACGGGCAAACTCAAGGAGATGTCGATCCCCGTGAAGGGCAAGAAGGAAATGGCCCAGGTCGCGGCCATCGCCGCCAACAACGACATGGAGATCGGCGAACTGCTCGCCGAGGCCATGGACAAGGTCGGCAAGGACGGCGTGATCACCGTCGACGAGGGTAAGAGCCTGAAGACCGAGATCGAGTTCGTCGAGGGGATGCAGTTCGACCGCGGCTATCTGTCGCCGTATTTCGTGACCAATCCCACGCAGATGCAGTGCGTGCTCGAAGATTGCTACATCCTCGTCTACGAGAAGAAGATCTCGAGCGTGAAAGATATCGTGCCGCTGCTCGAGGCCGTGGTGAACTCCGGCAAGCCGCTGCTGATCGTCTCGGAAGAGGTCGATGGCGAGGCCCTGGCCACGCTCGTGATCAACCGGCTCCGCGGCACGTTCCAGGTGTGCGCCGTGAAGGCGCCCGGCTACGGCGATCGCCGCAAGGCGATGCTCGAGGACATCGCGATCCTCACCGGCGCCACCGCGGTGTTCGAGAACCTTGGCATGAAGCTCGAGAGCCTGGGCTTGGCCGAGCTCGGCCGGGCCAAGAAGGTGATCGTCGACAAGGACAACACGACGGTCATCGAGGGGGCCGGCAAGGCCTCGGAGATCAAGGCCCGGATTGCCCAGATCCGGCGCGAAATCGAAGCCGCCACGAGCGACTACGATCGCGAGAAGCTCGAGGAGCGGCTGGCGAAGCTCGCCGGCGGCGTGGCGAAGATCAACGTCGGCGCCGCGACCGAGAGCGAGATGAAGGAGAAGAAGGCCCGCGTCGA
>JBMLMS010000286.1:0-2149 GCA_049243925.1 Pirellulales bacterium | reverse complement strand
GTCAGCCGATCGTGCCGCGGTCGAGGAGGCCGTCGATGAGGGCGGAGCGGGTGTCGAGCGCCGTGGTCTTCAGCTTGGCGTCCGGCTGCTGGAGGATCTCCCGCAGCTTCATCAGCCGCCGGCCGCCCGACTGGGCGTCGTAGCTGTTGAACGCGATCGTGAACCGGCGGTCCGGATCGACATCCGTGCCGTCGCGCCGGATCGTCGTGGGCCGCCCACCCTCGCCCCGCACCACCTCGAACGGCCAGAGCGTGCGGTCTGATTTCTTGTCGCTGGCGTCTTCGCTCACGATTTCCACCAGATCCCGTGCCGAGACTTCCGCGGTGGCGAGCATGTTTTCATAGGGAATGATCTTCCAGCAGTCGGCCACCGTGAGCTCGCCCGGCACGAGGTCGCCCGAGGCGAACGTGCCGTGAAACACGCCCTCGACGGGCATCTTCTGCCGGGCCAGCGCACCGGAGAACGTCTCGCAGAGCAGCTTTGCGAGGTCGCTGCCGCGGCCCTTGCCGTCGATCTTCTGCGCGACGGTGGCGACGCGCCGCGCGAGCTGTTCGTCGGCCTTGGCGAGGTCGGGGCGGGCCCGCTCCATCACCGCCGGGTCGAGGTCGAAGCGGTCGTCCATGAGCACGGTGAACGCCCGCCGCTCCACGAGCCGGCGGCTGTCGATGTCGAACGTGAGGTCGATCCGGCCGCAGTGGATGCCGTGGTAACTGGCCTGCGAGCAGAGCACGTCGTGCAGCGTCCAGGCGGGCTGGTTTTGGTGGGAGTGGCCAGCGAGATAGATGTCGACATCCTTGGCGTCGCGGAGCAACTCGCGCACGGGGTTGGCATAGTCGTCTTGAAACCGCCAGCCCATGTGGCCCATCACCACGATCGCATCGGGTTTTTCCGCGCGGACTTCCCGCAGGCTCGCGGAGAGCGTGGTTGCAGGATCGGTCGCGGCCGCGCCGCCGAGCGTTTCCGGGGCGAGCCAGTAGGGCAGGCCCGGCGTGATCAGGCCGATCAGACCAACCTTGAAGCCACCCACCTCCTTGACGACCCACGGCTTGACGCTGCCCCACGCTCCGGCGAACGCCCCCGGCGCCGCGCCCGCCCGCTCGAGATTGCCCGTGAGCACCGGAGACTTCGAGATCGCCAGATTGGCCTCCAGCTTTTCGGGCCCCCAGTCGAAGTCGTGGTTGCCGAGCGTCCAAGCGTCGTAGCCGAGCCGGTTGAAGAGGTCGATCATGATCCCGCCGCCACTCTCCAGGCTGACGGCCGTGCCCTGGACCACGTCGCCGACGTCCACGGTGAGCGAGTGCGGCGACTCGCGGCGCCATTGCCGGATGCAGGAGGCGCAGCGGGCGAAGCCGCCCACGTCGTCGAGCCCTTCGTAGGTGCTCGTGGGCAGGATTCGCCCGTGGAGATCGGTGGTGTGAAAGATCGAGATCGTGCGGGCCTTGCCGAGATCGCGGGCCGCGGCCACGGGGCCGCCTGCGATCCACGCTGCACCCGCGCCGGCCGTGCCGGCCAAAAATGTCCGCCGGGTGTGAGTCCACGGCTTCGCGTTGCTCAGGCCCATCGTGCGCCTCCTCGTGTTGCTCCTCGCCCTGCCGCCGCCGTGGCCGATGCAGCACGCGTGCCCGTCGCCAGCCAGCGGGCGAACTGATCCCAGCCTGTTGCCTGAGTGAACGTCTGCGCGTCACGGGCATACGACGCCAGATAGCCATCCGACGTGGTCGGCAGATAGATCGCCACGCCGGAGCTGCCCCGCTGATCGGCCGTCTTGGCGACGACCGCCGCCGACAGCGCCGCCGTCACGCCCGCAGCCGCCGACCGCACCGTGGCCGGGAGGCTCGTCGCCGCGGCCACGCGGCCCATGAAGCTGCCCAGGTCGCGGGAAGAAGGGGTGTCGTACGCGATGCTGGCCCGGGCCGCCGTACGCAAGGTCGTGCGCTGTGTCGCGTTGAGCGTGGCCGTCGCATCGACGAACTGCCTGAGCGCGGCCTGCAGCGCGGCCTGGCCGGCGGTGGAAACGGCCGAGAATGTGTCCATCCGGCTGCGGTCGTTGCGATACTGCACGCCGTAGCTCGCCACCATGCCGGCAGCGACCTGCGCGGCGGTGACCGCCGCGGGATCGGTCACGGCAAGCGCGGAATAGGCTGTCACA
>JBMLMS010000285.1:0-19532 GCA_049243925.1 Pirellulales bacterium | reverse complement strand
GAGAGTTTCACACCCGCGGCTGCCTCGCCTACGGCACGCGGATGGTGGGCGGCGTTACGCCCGGCAAGGGAGGGGAGACCGTCGCAGACCTGCCGGTCTTCGACACGGTGGCCGAGGCACGCGACGCCACGGGTGCCAACGCCACGATGATCTTCGTGCCGCCCGCGTTCGCCGCCGACGCGATTCTCGAGGCTGTCGATGCGGGCATTGAACTCGTGATCGCGATCACCGAAGGCATCCCCGTGCTCGACATGGCCCGTGTGATGCCCGTCGTGAAGGCCTCGAAGAGCAGGCTCGTCGGCCCCAACTGCCCGGGCGTGATCACGCCGGGAGAATGCAAGATCGGCATCATGCCCGGCTACATCCACACGCCCGGTCACGTCGGCGTGATGAGCCGCTCCGGCACGCTCACCTACGAGGCCGTCTGGCAGCTCACGCAGCTCGGCCACGGGCAGAGCACGTGTGTCGGCCTCGGCGGCGATCCGCTCGTGGGCTCGTCGTTCATCGATATCCTCGAGCTGTTCCAAAACGATCCCGACACCCACGCGATCCTGATGATGGGCGAGATCGGCGGCTCGGCCGAAGAAGAGGCCGCGGCCTACGTCAAAGCGCACGTCACGAAGCCCGTGGCGGCGTTCATCGCCGGCCGCACCGCGCCGCCGGGCAAGCGCATGGGCCATGCCGGCGCGATCATCTCGGGCGGTAAGGGCACGGCCGAGGCCAAGCTCGAGGCGCTCCGCGACGCCGGCATCGAGGTGGCGGAAAGCCCGGCCGACATGGGCGCGGCGCTCGTGCGCGCGATCAAGCAGCGAACATGACGGTTATCTGCCGTGGGCCGGCTCAGCGGGCGGCAAAAGTCTCGTCGCGTGGGCCGGGGCGGCCCAAGGCTCCTCGAGCGTTCGCCGACCCGCCTCACCTCCCTGTGGCATCGGAACACGGGTCATCTAAACTTCTCGCATGCACATCAGCCTCTTTATCCCCTGCTTTGTCGACCAGATGACGCCGCAGGTGGGCATGGCCGTGGCCTCCGTGCTCGAGCGGCTCGGGCACACGTGCGAGTTTCGCCCGGCCCAGACGTGCTGCGGGCAGCCGAGCTTCAATGCCGGCTACTGGGACGAGGCCCGCGCCGTGGCCCGGCGGGCGCTCGACGTGTTCGACGGCGCGGAGGCAGTGGTCGGCCCGAGCGGATCGTGCGTGGCGATGATGCGGGTGTTTTATCCGCAGCTCTTCGCCGGAATGCCCGAGGAGACGCGGGCCCTCGACCTCGCATCCCGGACGTTCGAGTTCGGTGAGTTTCTCGTCGACAAGCTCGGGGTCACGGACGTCGGCGCCCGGTTTCCGCACCGCGTGACCTACCACGACGGCTGCCATGGCCTGCGGGAACTGCGGATCAAGAACGCACCACGGGAACTCCTGCGGAATGTGCGCGACCTGGAACTCGTCGAGTGCGACGAGCCCGAGAGCTGCTGCGGCTTCGGCGGACTCTTCAGCGTGAAGTTTCCGATGATCTCGACGGCCATGGCCGAGGTGAAGGGCGGCTCGCTCGCCCGTACCGGCTGCGACTACATCGTGTCGAGCGATCCGTCGTGTCAGCTCCAGCTCGACGGCTGGCTCTCCCGGAATGCGTCGGCCGCCAGCCCGCGGCCGCGCACGATTCACCTTGCCGAGGTGCTGGCGACGGCCAGCCTGTAGCGGCAGAGTGGCACTCTGCCGAATGCGGGCGGTTGTGCAGACTACCAGTCTGCACCTACTGGGGGTCGGGCGTGAGGCCCGGCGACGGCTCACGGTCTGACTTGAGCGGCTTTGTCACGTGCAGCGTGACGGGCCTTTCGGCCATGAGGCCGGCCTTGTCGGTGACGACGACGGTAAACGTGTAGAGGTTCCGCACCTCTCGGTCGGGCGGACTCTTGAGCGTGACGGCGCCCGTCGTGGCGTCGATTGCGAGGAGATTCGCGTCGTCATCCTGATCGGCTTTGAAAGAATACGTGAGCGTGTCGCCAGGATCGGCGTCGGTGGCCGCAGCTTGATAGACCACTTCCTCGACCGGGGCGCCGTCGGTCACAAAGGCGGAGTCTTTGCCTGTGGCTACGGGGGCTTGAATCGCAGTCAGTGGCAGCCAGTGCCCGATCCGGTAGTGCTCGAGCAGGCCGACGTCGCGGCGGCCGTTGCCATTGGCGTCGTTGGCCGTGAGCTCCGGCGTGAACGTGCCATTCGCATCGGTGTCGACGAACGCCTCGCCGTCGCTTCGGGTGAGGCTCACATCCGCATCGACGAAGGGCTCGCTCCACGCGGGCCGGGTGACGGGGCCACCGGCCGGGGCCGTGCCCGGCTCACCGCGCAGGAGCACGTCGCGGGCCTTCGCATCGACGCCCAGGCAGCGGGTAAACACGTCGAGCATCCGCGAGCCCATGTCGAGGGAGAGCCGGCTACCGTCGATCCGATAGGGAGACGGCAAAGGTGCCACCGAGAGCGCCAGGAGCACGCCCCCCGCCGCCACGAGACCTGCCAGACCGCCCACGATCGCTCCGCCGATCTGGTCGACCCGCGGCGGCAGCTTGACGACGTCAGGCGGCACCGCGGCGCCCACGGCCAGGCGGATACCGACGGCCACGACCACGAGCACGCCGAGGAACGCCCCCGGCTGGGCGTAGTGCCTGGGCACGTCGGCCAGTTCCAGCCACGCACCGACCGGGCCGGCGAGCCCGAGGGCCGCCATCACCGCCGCCAACGCGTGGAGCCCGGCGATCGTCGCCAGAAACACACCGTAACGAAAGCCGTAGAAGGCCAGCGCCGCTGCGAGGCCGAGCACGAGCGGCGCGCCGAGCGGCTGGAGCCGTGTCGCGGCGAGCGGGAGGGCGACACACATCAGGATCAACGTGTTCATGGTGGGTGTCAGGCCTTCGTGACGCGGATGATCTCGTTCACACTCGTGATCCCGGCGATGACCTTCTGGAGCCCCGCCTCCTGGAGTGTGCGCATGCCCGCCTTACGGGCCGCGGTGCGGATCGCCTGGATCGACGGCTGCCCCACGATCAGCTCGCGGATGCTCTTGTCGAAGATCATCAGTTCATGCACGCCCGTGCGGCCCCGGTAGCCTGTGCCGTTGCAGGCCGGGCAGCCCTTTTCCTTGTAGAACACGTTCACATTGTCGGCGGGAATGCCGGCTGACTTCAGAAACTCGGGCGTCGGCTTGTAGGGCTCCTTGCACTCCTGGCAGAGCACGCGGATGAGCCGCTGGCCGAGCACGGCCGTGACAGCCGACTGAATGAGCGTGGTGTCGATGCCGATGTCGAGCAGCCGCGTCACGGTCGTGGCCGTGTCGTTGGCATGGAGCGTGGTGAACACGAAGTGCCCGGTGAGCGCCGCCTGCATCGCGATCTCGGCCGTTTCCTTGTCGCGAATCTCGCCCACGAGGATCACGTCGGGGTCCTGCCTGAGCACGCTCCGCAGGATCTTCGCGAATGTCAGATCAGCCGCCACGTTTACGGCCGTCTGTGAGATATTGTCGAGGCGGTATTCGATCGGATCCTCGATCGTGACGATGTTTCGCGAGAGCACGTCGATCTCGCCGAGCGCTCCGTACAAGGTCGTCGTCTTGCCCGAGCCCGTGGGGCCGCAGACGATCAGCATCCCGTGCGGCCGGTGGATGATCTCCCGCAGCTGCTTGAGCACCGTGTCGCGCAGGCCGAACTTGTCGAGCCCTTGCTTGACGATGCCCCCCTCGGCGTCGAGCAAGCGCAAGGCGACCTTCTCGCCGTAGTTGGTCGGTGCCGATGCGGCGCGGACGTCGAAGCGTCGGCTGTCGAACACCACGGTGAAGGTGCCGTCCTGGGGCCGACGGCGTTCGGCGATGTCCATGTCGCCAAGCACCTTGATCGCCGAGACCGCCGCCCGGCCCGCGGCTCCTGGCACCGTTCCCGCGTTCTGCAGGATTCCGTCGATGCGGTAGCGCACCTGCACGTCGTCACCGCTGCGGGGCTCGAGGTGGATGTCCGTAGCCCGCACCTGGATCGCCTTGGTGAAGATCCGCTGCACCGCCACGATCGCCTCGGACGTCTCGCTGTCGACCCGCTCGCCGGGCGTGCGGCCGTCGTACGGCTTGCCGTCTTTCTTGAGCAGCACGAGCGTCGGACCCGCCGAGCCCACGACGCCCGCCGTGGGCCGGGGGCCAGAACTGCCGCTGCGGCCGGTGGCCTGGGCCACGACCGCCAACAGCCCGTCGAATTGCGGGGGGAGAATCCGGCCCCCGCTCGACACATTGAGCTCGCGCCAGCATGTGTACCACGCCACGAGACCGAGGAGGGCGGGCAGCATGAGGTTTACGGCCGAGAGCCCCCAGCGCAGGCTAGCCAGGAAGAACATCACCCCGAGGGCGACGAGGATCATCGTCCAGGGACGCGTCCGCCCGAAGACCTCTTCGGCGTCGCGATCGATCCACACGCACGCGGCCACCCAGGCCACGGCCAGGGCGAGCCACACCGTCCCCCAGATGAAAAAGGGATGGTCGACGGCGCTGCCAGTCATCCGCCACACCTCCAGGCGTTTTCAGTCACTCCGCCATGCTACTATGTCGGAAAGAGGTCCGTCGTATGAGCACGCAGAGCGTTCCCGCCGCCACGACCGAACCCCCCGGCCCCGACCGCGGGGCGAAAAAGCGGTTCCTGCACGACGCGGCCGAGCACGTTCGCGACACCGGCCATCGTGCATTCGTCCGCAAGGCCCTCGGCGGCTACTACACGAGCCGCGATGCCCAGAAATCCCGCTACCGCGACTGGGAGCAGGCCCGCGACGCGGCCAGCCTCGCCAAGTGGTCGGCCGTCAACCGGCTCGACGAACTCCTTCCCCGGTTCGTGGCCGCCTTCGAGGCCAACGGCGGTGTCGTGCACTGGGCCCGGGATGCCGACGAGGCCCGCACGATCGTGCTCGCGCTCTTGCGAGATGCCAAGGCCCGCGCCGTCATCAAGAGCAAGTGCATGACGAGCGAAGAGATCCATCTCAACGCGGCCATGGAGCACGATGGCTATGGCGTCGTCGAGAGCGATCTGGGTGAATTCATCCAGCAGCTGCGCGGCGAGCCGCCCTACCACTTCGTATTTCCCTGCATGCACGTGCGGCGCGACGAGATCAGCGATCTCTTCGGCAAGCATCTGGGCACGCCGCCCACCGACAGCCCTGAGGAATTGACGATGATCGCCCGGCGGCACATGCGCCGGCTCTACGTCGACGCCGACGTGGGGATCACGGGCGCCAATTTCCTGGTCGCCGAGACGGGGCAGATCTCGATCACGGAGAACGAGGGCAATGCGCGGCTCACGGCGGCGCTCCCGCGGGTGCACATCGCGATCTCGGGCATCGAGAAGGTGGTGGAGCGACTCGACGACCTCTCCGTGCTCCTGCCGATGCTGGCCACGGCCGGGGCCGGCCAGCCCATGACCTGCTACAACACGCTCTACGCCGGGCCGCGGCGCGACGGTGAGACCGACGGCCCTGAGGCGATGCACCTCGTGCTGCTCGACAACCAACGCTCGGCGATCCTCGCCGATCCGGAGCAGCGCGACAGCCTGCACTGCATCCGCTGCGGCGCGTGCCTGAACGTGTGCCCGATCTTCAAGAACGTGGGTGGCTTCACCTACGGCACCACCTACCAGGGGCCGATCGGATCGGTGATCACGCCGCATCTGCGGGGTTTGGCCGACTGGAACCATCTTTCCGGGGCGAGTTCACTGTGCGGCGCCTGCACCGACGCCTGTCCGGTGCGGATCGACATCCATCACCATCTCCTGCACAACCGCCGCAACGCCGCCCGCACGGCGCCCAACCGCTGGGAGCGGCTCGGCCATCGGGCGTTCGTCGCCGTGGCGTCGCGGCCGTGGATCTTCGCCGCCGGCGGTGCGGTGGTTCGCCGCACGCTCGGGCTGCTCACGTGGCTGCGGCCGCCGGTGCTTCGCGACTGGCTCGCCACCCGCGACTTGCCCCGGGCCCCCGCCCGCAGCTTCCGCGACCAGTGGAGCCGCCGATGACGACGGTGCCTGGAGCACGCCGCGACGGCTCGGCCCGTGAGACGATCCTCGCCAGGGTGCGCGAGGCGCTGCGCACTCCCGCGCCCATGCCGCACCTGAAGTCGCATGCTGCTGCACCGGCGACTCCCGGTCCACGCGGCCTCCCGCAGCTCAACGTGCTGCCGGAACAGGCAGCGCGACCGTGGCTTCCCGACGGCGGTGAGACACCGGCCGAGCGACTCTCGATTCTGGTGGATAATCTCGGCAAGCTCCGGGCCCTCGTGCACCGTGTGCCCGACCTTTCGGCGGCGGCCGATCTGGTGGGCACGCTTGCCCGCGAACGCGACTGGAAGCAGGTGGCCTGGCACGATCACCCCCTCGTTACCCCGCTGCGGGCAGGCATTCCGTGCGGCAGCTACGAGATCCGTCCGGCCGCTTTCGACAAATCGGCCCTCGA
Source organism: Pirellulales bacterium (assembly GCA_049243925.1). GTDB lineage: Bacteria > Planctomycetota > Planctomycetia > Pirellulales > UBA1268 > RGVT01. The sequence goes on along the minus strand of JBMLMS010000285.1, from coordinate 13,076 downwards.
AGCCTGCGACGCGGGGATCACGGCCTGCGAGGCGCTCGTCGCCCAGACCGGCTCGATCCTGGTCTCGAGCGCCACCTGTGGAGGGCGGGCCCTCTCGATCCTGCCGCACGTGCACGTGGTGGTCGCCACGTGCGACCAGATCGTGGGCACGCTCGGCGACGCCCTGCATTTTTGCCAGGCCCGCGCAGACGGCCGGATGCCGAGCATGCTCTCCTTCATCACCGGCCCCAGCCGCACTGGCGACATCGAGCGGATTCTCGTCCTCGGCGCTCACGGCCCGAAGGAACTCGTCGTGATCCTGGTCGGGTAAAAGCGTAGGACAGGCTTCAGCCTGTCATGCCATGCATGCGCCGGTGGCACCGCAAGCCGGGCATGCCTTCCCCAGCGGGCGAGCCGGCTCGTGCCTTCCGGCCTGGCAGCCGGCGGTGTACAACAGCGTGTTGCGCGCCGCAGACGCTCTCGGCGTCGAGCCGTCGTGCGCAACCCACCATCCGAGGGTTACCGCACGGCATGACGAGTCTCGAAAAGCGCCTGTTTCATCTGTTCGAAAAGCGCGACGTCGTGGCGGCGCGGGCTGCGACGGCGGTGCGTGTCTCCTGCCCACGCGTGGGCCAGGTGCGGGCGAACGTCACCGACGAGACGGGCGCCACACACGAGGTGCTGCTCGAACTCACGGCCGGCCGACGCGGCGGCATGACGCTCGAGAGCCGGAGCACGAGTCCGCGGGGCCGCACCGGCAAGCCGTGCCTGGCGCTGGCCGCCACGCTCCTCGAGGTCGACCGCCGCGGACTGTTCTCGAACATCCATGATCACACGCCGGTGACGCTTGAATTCGCGGCTGCCGACGATGCCGACGACTCCGAGGGCACCGACGGCTCGGCCAATGACTCCGCTGAGTCTGCTGGCGCCACCGCGGATGGCCCCGAGCCGACCGTGAAGGGTTTGCTGCGGGTCAACCCGGCTGCCGCGCCGGCCGTAACCCGGCGCGTCACGACCCGGCAGCCGGCCTGGGCGGTCGACCTCGAAGAACGGCGCCGGCTCGTGGAGCCGGCGGTACGGGCGGAGGCGCTCGAACTCGTCGACGGTCGCCGCTCGACTGGTGCGCTCGTCTTTCTCCTCGACGTGACCGCCTCGAGCGACGCCCGGGCCGCGGTGCTCATGCCTTGCCGAATGCAGGTCGACGTCGGCGGCAATGCGACGGGCCGTCCACAGCCCGTGGTGATCGGCCCAGACGCGGACGTGGCGTTTGAAACACTCGACGAGCGCGAGCGGGCGATCCTCGCCGAGCTCGTGGGCACCGCGGCGATCGGCACCACCGGTGGCGTCGAGGCGATCGAACATCGTACGATCGCCAGGATCGCGGTCAGCCCGCAGGCGGCGCCTGCGCACCTCGCCCTGCTTTGCGAGACGGGCCGGCTGCTCGTGCAGCCCGAGCCCCGCCGGGCGCCCGACACGGTGATCCCGATGACCTGGGACGGCGGCCGACCGTGGGAGTTCGCGCTCGTGCTCGAGCCCGAAGACCTCGTGAGCTACAAGGCGGAGACGCTCGACGACGTGACGGGCGAGTCGCGGCCGCCCCGCCGGCCGGCGAAGGCCACACTGCGGGGAATGCTCGTGCGCGGCAGTCAACGCAAAGACGTGAAGGAGCCGCGGGCGATCCTCCGGTCGGGGCTCGTCGTGTTCGCCGATCGTCTCGCGCGGCTGAACGTCGGCGGTGACGGCTGGGGCGGATCAGTGCGGTGGCTCGAACAGTTTGAGCGGCGTGGTCCGATCGAGCTCGCAGGCAGCCAGACCGATGGCCTCATCGAACGGCTGGCCACGCTCGCCGAGGTGCCGCGGCTCGAGCTGCCGGCCTGGACGGGCTGGCAGATCGAATCGGGGCCGCCGCGTCCGAAACTCGTGCTCGACGACACTCCCACGATCGATTTCGAGGGTGACGAACCGGCCGAGCCGCGCCGCAGCGGCAGGCGCCGGACGGTGCCACGGGTCCAGCTCGCCGGCCGGATTTGGTTCGACTACGGTGTCACCCAGATTGCCGCCGATGATCCGACCGGTGGTGCCGCCGATCCGGCCCGCCGCGTGCTCGTGCGCCGCGATCGGGCCGCCGAGCGGGCGGCGCTCGCCATGCTGCCACGGCACGGTGTCGTGGCACCGCGGCGCGGTGACGATGAGGCCGACGCCCCCGCGCATCACGTCGAGATCGCCCGGGCCAGGCTCGATGCCTCCGTGGCGCAGCTCGCGGCCGAGGGCTGGGCCGTCGAGGTGTCGGGCCGCCGCTACCGCCCCGCCGGCAGCGTGTCTTGGAACGTGACAAGCGGCATCGACTGGTTCGAACTGTCTGGCACCGTGGACTTCGGTGGCGTCGTGGCGGAGATGCCCGCCTTGCTCGAGGCTATCGCAAAAGGAGAACGGTCGGTCTCCCTGCCCGACGGCTCGATCGGCATTCTGCCCGAGGGGTTCGCCGCGAGTTTCGAGCCGATGATGGCTCTCGCGGAGAAGCACGACGGCCGCCTGCGGTATGGCCGCATTCAGGTGGCGCTGCTCGACGCCCTGCTTGCCGGCCAGCCGCGGTCGCGGGTCGACGATGCTTTCGAGGCGATCCGTGAGGAACTCGCCCGTGGAGAGCGGCCCGAAGCGGAGCCGGAGCCGGCGGGCTTCACCGGCACGCTCAGGCACTACCAGCGGGAGGGGCTCGGGTGGCTGGCATTTCTCGAGCGGACCGGGCTCGGGGGCTGTCTGGCCGACGACATGGGCCTCGGCAAGACGATCCAGGTGCTCGCCATGCTCGTGCGGCGGCAGACGCTCGCGCAGGCCGGCGGAATCCCGCACCGGCCGTCGCTGATCGTGGTGCCGAAGAGCCTCGTCTTCAACTGGATCGAAGAGGCGAAAAAATTCGCCCCCGGCCTCCGTGTGCTCAACCACACGGGCAATGCGCGGCGCGACGAGCAGGCCGACATCGCGGAGCACGACGTGATCCTCACGACCTACGGCACCCTGCGGCGCGACGTGCTCAAGCATCGTGAGTATGAATACGACTATGTGGTGCTCGACGAAGCGCAGTCGATCAAGAATGCCGCCAGCCAGGCGGCGAAGGCCTGCCGCCTGCTCAAGGCGCGGCATCGCCTCGCGCTCACCGGTACGCCTGTCGAGAACCACATCGGCGAGCTGTGGAGCATCTTCGAATTTCTCAATCCCGGACAGCTGGGCAGCGCCACGCGGCTGCGGCAGTTTCTGGCCGGGGGCCGCGGCATCGGCTCAGCGGAGATCGTGGCCCGCGCCGTCCGGCCGTTTCTCCTGCGCCGCACGAAGACTCAGGTGCTCTCCGATCTGCCCGAGAAGACCGAGCAGACGATCTTCTGCGAGCTTGGCGAAGAGCAGCGCCGGGCCTACGACGAGCTGCGTGAGCACTACCGCCAGGAGCTCGCCGGCCGGATCGGCCGCATGGGCGTCGGCCGCTCGCGGATCGCGGTGCTCGAGGCGCTCCTGCGGCTCCGCCAAACGGCGTGCCATCCGGGGCTCGTCGACCCGGCCCGCATCGATGAGCCCGGGGCGAAGCTCGAGGTGCTGCTCGAGCAGCTCGACGAGGTGATCGACGAAGGGCACAAGGTGCTGGTCTTCAGTCAGTTCACGAGCTTCCTGGCGATCCTCCGGCGGCAGCTCGACGCCCGCGGAGTCACCTACGAGTATCTCGACGGCAAGACGACCGACCGGCAGGCGCGGGTCGTGCGGTTTCAGGAAGACGCCGACTGCCGGCTGTTTCTCGTGAGCCTCAAGGCGGGCGGCCAGGGTCTCAATCTCACCGCCGCCGACTACATCTACATTCTCGACCCCTGGTGGAACCCGGCCGTCGAGGCGCAGGCCGTCGATCGGGCCCACCGCATCGGCCAGACACGGCGCGTGTTCGCCTACCGTTTGATCGCACGCGACACGGTCGAGGAGAAGATTCTCGCGCTCCAAGACCGCAAGCGTGAGCTCGCTGATTCGATCGTCCGGGCCGATGACAGCATGCTGTCCACGCTTTCGGCCGACGACATTGAACTCCTGCTCTCGTGATCTCTCATCGAAATCTAACGCTTCCGGCCGGTCGGATGACCGAGCTAGAATGCAGGCGATGTTCGGTGAGTCTTCCAGTGCCGCGGGAATGTCTATGCCCAAGTCGAAGTTCACCGAACCGGCCGGCGGGCACGCGGTGCTCGTGGTCGACGACGAGGAGGATCTGCTCGAGCTCGTCCGCTACAACCTCGCCCGTGAGGGCTATCGGGTGACCGGAGTGGGCACGGGCGAAGACGCCCTCAAGGCCGCGCGGAAGCAGCCGCCGGACCTGATCGTGCTCGATCTCATGCTGCCCGCCGTCGACGGGCTCGAGGTCTGCCGCCGGCTCAAGAGCGATCCCAAGACCCGCGACATCCCGATCATCATGCTTACCGCCAAGAGCGAGGAGAGCGACATGGTGGCCGGGCTCGAGCGGGGTGCCGACGACTACATCTCCAAACCGTTCAGCCCGCGTGTGCTCTCGGCCCGGGTGAAGGCCCTCTTGCGCCGCCGCGAGCAGCAGGTGCGGGCGGAACACGAGAACACCATCGACGCCCACGAGATTTCGATCCACCCCGGTCGGCACGAGGTGACGCTCGCCGGGCAGTTCGTGGAGCTCACCTACACCGAGTTCGCCCTGCTGCAATTTCTCGCGAAACGGCCGGGATGGGCCTACACCCGCACCCAGATCGTCGACGCGGTCAAGGGAGAGGATTATCCTGTGACGGAGCGCTCGGTAGACGTGCAAGTCGCCGGCCTGCGTAAGAAACTCGGCGAATTCGGTTCCTACATCGAAACCGTCCGGGGCGTGGGATACCGATTCCGGGCGTGACCCCAAAGGTCCCACCGGTCTCATGCCCAGAACCAGGTTCGTCTGGCAGTTGTTCGCGGGGTGGTGCGTGCTCGTGGCCACCACCGGCGCAGCCTGCTTCTGGGTGGCGTCGATGCAGTTGGCGCGGCTGGCCGAGGAGGCTCAGCTGCGGCGCATGGCCGATGCCACGGCGGGCCTCGCGGCTATTTTGGCGCGGGACACCATGCCGCCCACGCCCGAGTCGTTCGCCGCGGCCGCCGGCGAGATCGCGGCCAGCGCCCGGGTGAATTTCGATCTGCTGGCCATCGACGGCACGCCCCTCGAAGCCGTGGCGGGCCCCGGCCCGGCACGCAGTGCATCTGGCTGGCAGGGTGGCGCCGAACCGCTGCTGGCGGAGGCGCGGGCCGGCCGGATCGCCCGCACGAGCCGCTACGACGTGGCCTCCCGGCGGCGGGTGCACGCGGCAGCGGTGGCGATCGGACCGCCCCATGCGCCGGTGGGCATCGTGCGGGCGACCGCCGACACCCTCGCTGCCGACCAAGAGCTGGCCGCAGCGCAGCGTCGGCTCCTCGCCGGCTGTCTGCTCACGGTGGCCGCCGCGATCGCCGCCGGCTACGCACTGGCCCGCCGTGCCGCCCGGCCGATTCGCGAACTCTCGAATGCTGCTCGGCGTCTGGCCGCCGGGCAGTTCGACGTGTCGCTTCCGGTGGCCGAGGCCGCCGAATTGTCCGACCTCGCCACGGCCATCGCCGGCCTGCGGGAGCAGCTCGTGGAGCGGGGCCTGACGATCGGCCGCCAGGGCACGCAGCAGGAGGCAGTGCTCGGGAGCATGATCGAGGGAGTGCTCGCGATCGACGCCCGGCAGCGGATCGTGAGCATCAACCACGGGGCGGCCGAACTCCTCGGTCTCGACCCTGACAAATCGCTGCGCCGGCCCCTGCAGGAAGTGGTGCGCAACCCCGACCTGCGCCGGTTCGCCCTCCTCGCGATCGACTGTCGCGAGCCCGTCGAAGACGATCTCGTGATCCGCGGCGCGCGTGATCGCACGATCCGCCTGCGTGGCACGGCGCTGCGGGACGTTTCGGGCGAGGGGGGGGCGGTGATCGTGCTCAACGATGTCACCGACATCAAGCGGCTCGAGAACATGCGGCGTGATTTCGTGGCGAACGTGTCGCACGAACTGAAGACACCGATCGCCTCGATCAAGGGCTTCGTCGAGACGCTCCTCGACGGTGCGGCTGACGATCCTGTCGACAGCCGGCGGTTTCTCGAGATCGTGGCTCGTCAGGCGGATCGGCTCGAGGCGATCATCGAAGATCTGCTCGCCCTGTCGCGGATCGAGCAGAGCGAGGGGGCCGGCAATTTGCCTCTGGAGCGGGTGCACGTGCTCGCCGTGCTCTCGGCCGCCGTCGCCGACTGCCGGCCACGGGCCCGCGACCGTGGAGTCGTCGTCGACGTGGCCTGCGACGGCACACTCGAAGCAGACGTCAATCCCGCGCTTCTCGAGCAGGCCGTGATCAATCTGGTGGACAATGCGGTGAAATACAGCGACTCAGGTGACACGATCTGGGTGAGTGCCATCGAAGAAGTAGCCGCCGCCGACGGGCCGGCCGTGCGGATCGTGGTGCGAGACGAGGGCTGCGGCATCGAGGCGGAGCACCTCCCGCGGCTCTTCGAGCGGTTCTATCGGGTCGACATGGCGCGGAGCCGCAAGCTCGGTGGCACCGGGCTCGGGCTGTCGATCGTGAAGCACATCGTGCAGGCCCACGGCGGCTCGGTGGCGGTCGAGAGCACGCCCGGCATCGGCAGCACGTTCACGATCGAGCTGCCGGCGGCCGTGCCGGCATGACGAGGCCGCGGGAATCGATCTGGAGGCAGGCACCTGCGGCCGACTCGTCGTCGATCAAGGCCAGAACGGTGTGGGCAATCGGCTCGGCCGGGCACTCCAGCTCCGGCAGCACGGCGTTCACGCGCACGCGGGGGTTGTGGATGGCGAACTCCACCGCGAGGCCGCGGGCCAGCGCCGGAATCACCCCCAGGCTCGCCGCAGTCGCGACCGTGCCGGCGGCGGGCGCGGCCGACTCGGCCGCGCCGAGCATCACGATCGCGCCGCCGGTGGGCTGGTGGGCCATCACGGCACCCGCTTCCTGGACGGCGACGAACGTGCCGATGCAGTTGACCTCGTAGTGGGCTCGGAAGTCGTCAGCTGTGAGGTCGGCGAGGGCCGTCGGCCTGCTCGTGCGGACGCAGGTGACAAGCGCGTCGATGCGACCAAAGTGGTCGGCCACTCGGTGCACGAGCGCCCGCACCGTGCCCTCGTCCCGCAGATTCGCGGTCACGGCGAGCGCCGCGAGGCCGCGGGCCGCGAGCGCGTCGGCGGTGGCCCGGGCCCGATCCAGCGAGCGAAAGGCGTGAATCGCCACCGACCAGCCGCGGCCCGCGAGCGCCTCGACGACGGCCGCCCCGATCCTCCCCGCCCCACCGATCACGAGTGCGACCCGCCCGGCAGCGTCTTCCGGGCCGCTGCGAGCATGACGACGGTCAGGCGGCGAAGGCATGGCGCAGGTCAGGCCCGAGGTGGCGGGGTGCGTTCGTGAAATTCGACGATTTGCCGCCAGGCGTCCTCCGGGGTCTCGGCCCACGTGAACAGGTCGAGGTGGTCGTCAGTGATCACGCCGTCGTCGGCCATCTGTTGAAAGTTGATCACCTTCGACCAGTATTCGCGGCCGTAGAGGATGATCGGCACCGGCTGCATGCGGTGGGTCTGGCGGAGCGTGAGCGTCTCGAACATCTCGTCGAGCGTGCCGAAGCCACCCGGAAAGAGCACGACGGCGGCGGCCCGCAGGATGAAGTGAAACTTGCGGAGCGCGAAATACTTGAACTGGAAGCAGAGCTCCGGCGTGATGAAGGGGTTGGGCTGCTGCTCGGCCGGCAGCTTGATGTTGAGCCCGATCGACTGGCAGCCGACGTCGAAGGCACCGCGATTGGCGGCCTCCATGATTCCCGGTCCGCCGCCGGTGACGACCACGAAGTCGCGGTGGTCGGCGCACTGGTTGTCGATCGACACAAGCCGGGCGAACTCCCGGGCTTCGTCGTAGTAGCGGCTGCGCTCCAGGAGCCGCTCACTGCGGGCGACGTCGCGTTTGCGCTTCTTGTCGTCGGGGGCGGCGGCGAGGGCGCGACGGGCCTCGGAGAGCCGTCGTTCGGCGGCGCCGCGTTCCACGATCTGGGTCCCGCCGAACACGATCACGGTCGAGGTGATGGCGTGTTCGAGGAAGGCCAGTTCCGCCTTGTTGAGCTCGAGCAGCATTCGCACGCCACGCATCTCGACCTTGTCGAGGAGCTTCCGGTCGTCTTGGGCCACGAGATTGCAGGGGGAGCTGAGGATCCGCTCCATATTCTCGGCGACGAGGGCGATGTCGTCGCCGAGGAGCGTGTCGGGGATCGCGCTGCATGTCTGCGGCGGCTTGGGCCGGGGTTTATTCGTCATGGCAGTCCGTTGTCAGGAGAGATCGAACGTCTCTCCGATGGTAGGGATCGTCGTCTCGAAGCCGAGGGTCGTGCCGAGAAATTCGGCCATGCCGCGGGCGGCCGGCGGCTCGCCGTGCACCAGAAACGTGCGTTTCGGAGCCGGCAGGCCGGTGAGCCAGCGGGCGATTTCGCGGCGGTCGGCGTGGCCGGAGAGGGCGTCGACCCGGCGAATGGCGGCCCGCACGGGGATGTCGCGACCGTGGATCCGGAGGATGTCGGCCCCGTCGATCAGGGTGCGGCCGCGGGTGCCGGCCGCCTGGAAGCCGGCGACGAGCACCGTGGTGCGCGGGTCGGGAAGCCGCTGTGCGAGATGATGGAGGATTCGGCCGCCGTTCATCATGCCGCTCGAGGCGATCACCACGCCGGGGCCACGGTGGGCGTTGATCGCCTTCGATTCAGCCGCCGTTTTTGCCATCCGCACGAACGGCGAAGCGAGCGACTCGGCCACGCCCGCCATCGCCGCTTCGGAGAAATCGTGCTCGGCCACGTGACGACGGAATACCTCCGTCGCGTCGACCGCCATGGGCGAGTCGATCCACACGGGCACTTCGGGAATCCGTCCGGCGGCCATGAGGGTGCGCAACAGATAGACGAGCTGCTGGCAGCGGCCGATCGCGAACGAGGCCACGAGCATCATGCCACCGCGGGCGAACGCCTCCTTGGTGGCGGCCTCGAGGTCGTCGAGCGGCCGCACGGCCGGGTGGTCGCGATCGCCGTAGGTGCTCTCGCAGACGAGATAGTCGCAGGCCGGCGGGGGAGCGGGATCTTTATAGAGCGGTGCGTCGTAGCGGCCGACGTCTCCGGAGAATACGATCCGCCGCGAATCGACCTCCGTCTCGATGAACGAGCTGCCGAGCATGTGGCCCGCCTCATGATATCGGCAGCGCACGCCCGGAGCCGGGTCGAACCATTGCCCGCGCGGCACGTCCTTCACCAGCCGCAGCGTGCGGTCGACGTCGCGCTCGTCGTAGAGCGGGAGCGCCGGCCTGTGCTTCGCGTAGCCCTTGCGATTGGCATAGACGGCGTCTTCCTCCTGGCACTTCGCCGAGTCGTAGAGCAGGAGGCCGAGCAGGTCGGCGGTGGCGGGGGTCATGAGGATCGGGCCTTTGAAGCCCTCGCGCACGAGCCGGGGCAGCCAGCCGGAGTGATCGATGTGGCCGTGGGTGAGCACGACGGCGTCGAGCGATTCGGCAGGCACCGGAAACCGTTCCCAGTTTCGCTCCCGGAGCCGCTTCTCTCCCTGAAACAGACCGCAGTCGATGAGCACGCGGTGGCGGTCGGTCTCCAAGAGATGCCGCGACCCCGACACCATACCCGCCGCACCCAGAAACTTCAGTCGTGCCACCGATGTCTCCTTGTCACTTCGCCGCTGCCGGATTCGTGTCTGCATCGGGCACATTCGTGGTGCCGGCCAGCACCGCCTCGCCGGCGTCGATCCGCAGCGATTCGAGCCGCCAGTGCGGGCCGCCGCCGAGGGTCGCTGGAATGTAGACGACGAGCACCATCCTGCCATCCCGGGGCCGCAGTTCCGTGACGCAGCCGAGGGCCGCGAGCCGTCGGCCGAGCTCGGCGAGCACGGGCGCCGCAGGGAGCGGCAGGGCTCCGATGGCCGCCTTCTCGATCACGATCCCGAGCTGATTGACTCCCCGCAGCGTCACCTCGAGATCGCACCATACCACGGCCGAGAGCAGCCCTGACCCCGCGCGGACGGTCAGCTCGACATGATGCGTTCGAAACCACACCCGCGGCGCGGAGAGGCTGCGGGGGAGCAGTTGGGGGTGGTTGCGCGGCAGGTCGGTGGCCAGCCAGGCGTTGAGTTCGGTGTCGCTGACCGCCGCTCCCCAGGGCCCCGCCCGGCCCAGCGCCCCATGCAGGGCCGCTGCCTTTGTGACCAGCCGCGCGGCGGCCCGTTCGGTATCCGGGCCACTGCCCACGGCCGCGCCGGTCGGCGGCTCGTGTTTGAGCAGAAGACCCACCACCGCGAGGCCGCCGATAAGCCCCACGGCGATGCCGACGAGAACCCGCCGCCAGGGCCGCCCGCCTCCGCCCTCCGATGTCGGGTCGTCCACCATCAGCCGACGAACCGCAGCAGTCGCGGGATCGGCAGGGCGTCGGAGGGCTCGAGCACCACCTCGCCGATGCTGTCGTCGTCGAGTTCGTCCCGCAACACCCGCATGTCGTGTGGCGCTTCGATGCCGATCCGCACCTTGTCGCCGCTGACGCGCACCACGGTCACCACCACCTGGTCGCCGACGCGGATCCGCTGGTTTTGCTTGCGGGAGAGAACGAGCATGGGTGCCTCCGGAATGAATGGGAATGATCAGGGAGTGCCGTCGTGCACGGCTGGGGAAGATGTGCCCCAGGGGAAACATCGTCCGGTCAGGCAGACTTTCTTGGGTGCGCGTTTCGGGGCACCGGATGGGCGCATTGTGCCGATGGCGCGGCGCACGCTACTTGGCGACGGTGACGGGCGCCGTGGTCGCGGGCTCTGCATAGGTGGCGACATCCACCGCCTCGGCGAGGGCCACGCGGGCTTCGGCATCCTCGACCCGTTCGAGGTCGGTGGCCAGGAGTCGCGGATGCATCTTGTGGACCGAGCGCAGCACCTGTGGCCGGCCGCCGAGCAGCGCGTTGCGAGCGTCGATTTCCAGCGTGACCGACTCCGGAATGCCACCGGCCGCCGCGATCCGCTTGTTGATGGCGAGCCGGGGAAAGGGTGGAATACCGCCCGGATGGAGGAGTGCTTTCAAGAGCAGCGCCGTATCGGCGAAGCGGCGGTAGATCTCCGCGGCATCGGAGGCTGGCGCCTCGGAAAACGAGACCTCATATCGGACCCGTGGCCCCGATAGTTCGAGGGATCGCTCGCGAGCCAGGCAGCCCTCCTCGAACTCGGGCCCACCGGCCCAGCGCACGAGCCGGTCGTCGGAGCGGCGGGCCCAGGCTGCCAGTGACACGCTTAGCCGTTCGAGCCGTTGGCTGTCGATTTCGGTCTTCACGTTGCGAATCGTATCGATCACGACCACGCGCTCGCGGGCTGGATCGTGGAGCGCGATCTCAGCGGCCTCTCCCGCCTGCGGGCCATCGAGGAAGTCCCAGGCGAGCCCGTCACGGAAGATCGTCAGGCTCCGCGCCACCGGCGTGGTGCCACTGTCGACGAAGATCTCGCTCTCGACCCGCATCTCGATTGGCTCTCCACCGTGGGCCAACGCCCACGAGAGCACAAGCGGCACGAGGGCACCGACGAAGCCGGATCGGTGGCAAGGGAGGGAACATGGCATGCTGGAGAAAACGATAGCAGTCGGCCCCTCGCCGACCCAAGGCCGAAATGCCCCTTTTTCACACTGTTTTTCCCCTGGAACCGTAGGCAGACTCAGGGGGCATGTTTCTTGCCGATCTTCTCGTCGTGTTCGCCGTGACGGCGGTCGTGGTCTTTCTCTTTGGCCAGGCCCGGCTGCCGAGCGTCGTGGGCCTGCTCGTCTCGGGCGTGCTCGTGGGGCCCTACGGCCTGTCGCTCGTGGCCGATGTGGAGACGGTGCAGTTGCTCGCCGAGATCGGCGTCGTGGTGCTGCTCTTTACGGTGGGGCTCGAGTTCTCGATGTCGCGGCTGGTCGTGATGCTTCCGCTGATGGCCCGGATCGGCCTGCCGCAGATCGTCGGCACGGCGCTGCTCGTGACGCTCGCGACCTGGTGGTATCTCGGGACGGCGGCACAGGCCGTGTTTGCTGGGCTGCTCGTGGCGATGTCGAGCACGGCGATCGTGCTCAAGCTACTTGCCGACCGCGGCGAGACAGGCACGCCGCACGGCCGGATCGCGGTGGCCGTGCTGCTCCTCCAAGACCTGCTCGTCGTCGTGGCGATGCTCGCCGTGCCACTGCTCGCCGACGCAGCTGGCACCCAGCCCGGCCCGGCTGCCCCGGCGCACGCCGCCGCCCATTCCGCGCCGCTCTTCGCCAACCCCGTGGCCGGCATCGTCGCGGGGCTCGTCGTCGTCGCGGGAGTGCTCGTCGCGGGCCGGCGGATCGTGCCGGTGGTGCTGCACGAAGTGGTGCGGCAGCGCAATCGCGAGCTGTTCTTGATCACGATCGTGCTCGTCTGCCTCGGCACGGCCGCGATCACCGCGCAGGTCGGCCTGTCGCTCGCACTCGGGGCGTTTCTCGCGGGGCTGTCGCTGGCCGAGAGCGAGTATGGCCACCAGGCATTCACGGAAGTCCTGCCCTTTCGCGACACCCTCGCAAGCCTGTTCTTCGTGTCGGTCGGCATGCTGCTCGACATCCGCTTCCTGTTGGCGAACGTACCGCTCGTGGCCGCCACCGTGGTAGCGATCATCATCGCCAAGATGCTCGTCACGGCGGTGCCCGCGTGGCTGGCAGGGTTTCCCGTGCGCACGAGCCTGCTTGCCGGTGCGGGGATCGCGCAGGTGGGCGAGTTTTCCTTCGTGCTCGGCTCGCGGGGGGCGGAGGCGGGGCTGCTCGACGCGGGCGACTACCAGACGTTCCTCGCCGCCGCGGTGGTCACGATGGCAGCGACGCCCGTCGTGACGGCCACCCTGCCAGGGCTCCTCGAGAGGCTCGCCCGCACGGTGGGCTGGGCACGACGCCTGCTCGAGATGCCGATCGAGCAGGGCGGGCCGGGCTCGCCGACCACGTCGTGATTGCCGGCTTCGGGCTCAACGGCCAGAATCTCGCCGCAGCGCTCGGGGACT
>JBMLMS010000284.1:0-1226 GCA_049243925.1 Pirellulales bacterium | reverse complement strand
GCGACGCCGTCTTCGGCAAGAAGTTTTATCGCGGCAAGGGCTGCGAGAAGTGCAATCGCACGGGCTACAAGGGCCGCCTCGGCCTCTACGAGCTGTTGATCATGAACGACGAACTGCGCGAGATGATCATGCGCAACGCCTCCACCGAAGACCTCCGCAACGCCGCCCGCAAGCACGGCATGGTCACGCTCCGTGATTCGGGCATGGAGGGCATCTTTGCAGGCCTGACCACCGCCGATGAAGTGATCCGCGAAACCATCCTCGACGCCTAAACACTTTCATGACCGCCCCTCGTACACCGCGCCTTTTGTAGCTGCAGATTGGTAATCTGCAGAAATAACAATGCCCACCTTCATCTTCGAAGCCATCGACGCCGCCACCGGCAAAGAAATCCGCGACACAGTCGACGCGCCTTCCGAAGCCGAGGCCCAGGCCACGATCCGTGCCATGGGCTACATGATCACGAAGCTCAAGGCGGGCAAGGGCAAGAGCGCCGCCGCCGCGGCTGGCAAGAAGAAGCCGGGCCGGTCGTTCGTGATGGGCGGCGTCAAGACAAAAGACCTCACGCTCTTCACGCGGCAGCTCTCGATCCTGCAAGACGCCGGCCTGCCGATTCTGCGCAGCCTCAAGATCCTGGCCGACATGCAGAAGCCGGGCCGCCTGAAAAACTCGCTCATGGACGTGTGCGACGAGATCGAGGGCGGAGCCACGCTCTCCGAGGCGATGGCCAAGAGCCCGAAGTGTTTCGACCGGCTGTATGTAAACATGATTCGCGCGGGCGAGGCCGGCGGTGCGCTCGAAGTGATTCTGCGCCGCCTGTCGGAATTCATGGAGCGGGCGATGTCGCTCCGGCGCAAGGTGAAGGGCGCCATGGTCTATCCGATCGTGGTGGTGAGCGTGGCCGTGGGCATCCTCACCTTCATCATGCTCAAGATCGTGCCGCAGTTCAAAAAGATCTTCGATGATTTCGGCTCCACGCTGCCGCCGATGACGCTGCTTTTGATCGACATCTCAAACTGGATCGCGGCCTATTGGTGGACGATCCCGGCGATCCCCTTCGGGATCAGGCTGATCCTCAAGGCGATCTGCCTCGTGCCCTACGGCCGCTTCGGCTGGGATCTCTTTTCGCTGAAGGCGCCCGTCTTCGGAGCGCTCGTCGAGAAAAACATCATGGCCCGCGCCGCCCGCACGCTGGGCACGCTCCTGGCCTCGGGCGTTCCGATTCT
>JBMLMS010000283.1:0-2059 GCA_049243925.1 Pirellulales bacterium | reverse complement strand
GGCTCCGCTGGTCAAATACGCCGGCGAGCGGGACACGGGGAGCCCGAAGCCTCCCTGTCTGGAAGCCCGAGGCGTGAGCCGAAGGGAATCCGCGCCGCAATTATGTGAGGCGGGGGCATCCACTCGGCTCACGCCTCGGGCTTTCGTTGAGGAGGCTTCGGGGGAGTCGGCGAACGCTTCCCGAACGACGGCCGCGGCGGCCGGAGTGAGAATCTGAAAGACCGCGCAGCGGCGACTTTTGCCGCTCCCCCGGAAGCCGGATTGGGCGAGTCGAGGTCAGGCGCGGCGGAAGCCGCCGTTGACGTTGACGACCTGGCCCGTGATGAAGGCGGCGTCGGGCCCCGCAAGCCAGCGGATCGCAGCGGCGATGTCCTCCGGCGTGCCCCAGCGGCCGAGCATGCTTTCGCGCACGGCCCGCTTCTGCCAGGCCTCGCTCGCATGCTCGCCCCAGGTCGTCTTGATCCAGCCGGGGGCGACGCAATTGACTCGCACCGCCGGCGCGAGCGACCGCGCGAGGCTCTTTGAAAACGCCATCACGGCGCCCTTCGTGGCCGCGAACAGCTCGCCGCTGTCTCCCTCCATGCCGACGTCGGCCTGATCCCAGCCGATCGTCACGATCGAGCCGCCTGCATGATCGGCTATCCAGCGGCCAAGCGCCCGCGCGAGCTGCATCGTGGCCACGACGTCCACGGCGAAGAGCACGTCGAGCTTCCGCTCGAACGGCCACTTCGCAGGCGGGCCGGTGAGCACGTCGGCCCCCGCCACGAGCGCTACCGTGTCGACCTCCGGCAGCCGTGCCTCGACGTCGCGCACGAGCCCGGCCACGGCCTCGGGGTCGGTCAGATCGGCGAGAAACGTTCCGGCATGACGGTCGCCGAGGAGCGTGGCCACCTCCGCCGCGTGGGCCGCCGACCGGCCGTGCACCGCCACTCGCGCCCCGGCGGCGGCGAGCTCGAGGGCCACGGCTCTGCCGATGCCGCTCGTCGAGCCGGTGACGAGCGCCGTGCGTCCCGCGAGCTCCGTCATCGCGCTCGACTCTCGGCGGGGGCGATACTCATGGCCACGTCGGCCGTCGCGACCGGCAGTTCGTAGCAGGCCGCCTCTTCGGCATTCCGCACGAGCAGCCGCCGGCCGGAGAGGCAGAGATTGTTCCACGTCTGGCCGCGAAGCGCCGCGAGCCGGCCCCGCACGACGTGCTTCGCAGGCGCGGCATCGACGAGCACCACCTCGCCCGACTCGGCCTGCACGAGCAGGAACGCTCCGACGCGCAGCACCTGCCCCTGCCCATACCGCCCGCCCTTCCAGGCCCGCTTGCCATCGGCAAGCCGCACGCACTCGAGGATGCCGTCGGAGAGGCCGTAGGCGTGGCCCTCGTGGATGACGACGTTCGTAAACTTCGTCTTCAGGCTCCCCGTCTCGTGCCAGGCCTCGCGGAGCGTCCAGGGACGTGCCGCGGACGCGTCGCCGAGTTCGAAGACCGCCGCGCCGATGCCGTAGCCCTTCGAGATGAACACCCGCCGGTCGTCGAGCACGACGGCCTGCGAGCAGGTGGCATCGGAGTTGGAGTGGCCCGGCCAGGCAAACTGCCAGACGACGTCGCGCGTCGCCGGATCGTAGCCCACGACCCGTGCTTCATTGACGGCAAGGATCACATCGCGGCCGCCGAGCGTGGCCAACTGCGGCGTCACATAGCTGATCTGCTCGTCGCCGGCGGTCCAGCGGCGCTCGCCCGTGGCCCGGTCGTACGCCGCGAGCGACACAAACTCCGGCTTCGCACTCCGCGGCCCTCCGCCGGGCACGATCACGAGATCGTCGGTCACGAGCGGCGAGCCGGCGCGGCCCCAGGCCACGGCGGCCACATGCGCGGCGGGATCGATGCCGAGATCGGCAACGACATTCTTCTTCCAGAGCACGCGGCCCGATGCCCCGTCGATCGCATGCAGCCAGCCGGTGCCGCCGGTCGTGTAGACCACGCCGTCGCGGATCGGACGCGTGGGCCCCGGGCCCCCGCCCCCCACCCCCCACACGTGCCCACCCGGGACCCACAACCCCCACACCC
>JBMLMS010000282.1:0-6687 GCA_049243925.1 Pirellulales bacterium | reverse complement strand
CATGGATGGCGCAGCGAATGCGCTCCAGGCAGCGCAGGCAAATCCGAGTGAGCCGTAGCCTGGAGGGCGGAGGCGAACGTCCGGCGACGGGATATGGGGAGCCCGAAGCCGGCGCCTACCCGACGCAGCGAGCGCTTAGGAAATGGATGTGGGGAGCCTGAAATCGCCGCGCGTCAGCGGAACATGCGCAAGACGACGTCGACTTCCGAGCCGGGCTCATGGGTCGCGCGGCCGGCCGGGAGGGCGATGTAGCCGCTCGCGCCCACGAAGCCGCGGAGGTCCGACGAACCCGTCCACGGCAGTGGCGTGGCCACGAGCGCATGGGCCGGGCCTTCGAGCCGGCAGGGCAGATAAACGGGCCGGTCGGCGGCGCTTTTCACGGGGGCCGTGAGCAGCGCCCTGGCCCGCGGCAGGTGCCAAGCGTCCTGCGGCCGCCCGGCGAGGATCATCACGGCCGGACGCACGAACAGTTCGAAACAGACGAGGCTGCTCGCAGGATTGCCCGGGAGGCCGAAGACGAGCGTCGATGCTGCGCCCTCGCGCCGCGCCACGCCGAACCACACCGGCTTGCCCGGCTTGTGCCGCACCTTGTGGAAGATCTTCTCGACGCCGCACCGCAGGAAGATGTCGGGCACGAGATCGAGATCACCGGCCGACACGCCGCCCGAGAGCAGGAGCACGTCGGCGGCGAGGCCCTGAGCCACGGCTGCCCGGATCGCCTCGGGCCTGTCGACCGCGATGCCGAGCGGGATCGGCTCGGCACCGAGCAGCCGCACGGCGGCGGCGAGCATCGGGCCGTTCGAGTTTCGCGTCTGGCCAAACGCGGGCACGGCCTCGGGGGGCACGAGCTCGCTGCCGGTGGAGAGAATCGCGACCCGCGGCCGACCCGCGGCCACGACGTGCGTCGCCCCGGCCTCCGCGGCGAGCCCGATCTCGGCCGCGCCGAGCAGGCTGCCGGCCGGCAGCACCGCGTCGCCGGCGCGAAAGGCGACGCCCTGCCGGGCCACGTGCTGCCCCGGCCGAAATTTCTCGTCGCGCAACCGCACACGTCCGCCGGCGTGCGCAGTACCCGAGTCGTCGAGCACACACTCCACCGGGATCACCGCATCGGTGCCCGCAGGAATCGGAGCCCCGGTCATGATCCGAGCACAGCCTCCGGGCCGGATCTCGAGCGACGTCACGTCGCCGGCGGCAAGATCGACCACCACGTCGAGTTCGACCACGCCCCCGGCCGCCATCGCGACGTCGTGGTCGCGCACTGCAAATCCATCCATCATCGCCCGATCCCAGGGGGGCGAGTCGACATCGGAAACGACGGGCTCGGCCAGCCGGCAGCCGCACGCCTCGAGCAGCCGCGTGCGCCGTGGCGGCAACGGCCGGGCGGTCGCCTCGACCAGAGCGATCGCTTCGGCAAGTTCGATCATGCCGCCTTCACCGCCAGAAACACGCGGAGCAGGTCGTAGCCGGCCGGCGTCAGGAAGCTCTCGGGGTGGAACTGCACGCCGTAGACCGGGAGCGTCTTGTGGCGGATCGCCATGATCTCGCGCGAGCCGTCCGGGGCCGTCGACCACGCATCGACCTCGAAGTCGCGCGGCAGTGTCGGCGGATCGATCACGAGGCTGTGATAGCGGGTGGCCTCGATCGGGCTTGCGAGCCCGGCGAACAGCCCTTGGCCCGAGTGCTCGATTGCATCCACCTTGCCATGCATCAGCCGCTTGGCCCGCACGATCGTGCCGCCGAACACCTGCCCGATCGACTGATGGCCGAGGCACACGCCCAGGATCGGCATCCGGCCGGCAAAGCGGCGCACCGCGTCGCACGAAATTCCCGCCTCACTCGGCGTGCACGGCCCCGGCGAAATCACGAGGTGGCTCGGGGCCTTCGCGGCGATCTCGTCGCCCGTGATGCGATCGTTGCGATGCACCTCGAGCGGCACTCCGGGCGCGATCTCGCCGATCCGCTGCACGAGGTTCCAGGTGAACGAATCGTAGTTGTCGATGAGGAGGATCATGCGAGACCGCGATTACTCGAGAAGCGTGCTCGGGTGCCCCTCACGATCGACGAGCGGCATGACGTGTGGCTTGTAAATCTGCAGGTAGGCCTCAGCGAGGCGGTGGGCGTCGAGCGCCTCCTGCGAGGCCCAGTGCTCGACGAGCGTGAACCGGCGCGGCTCGGCCGACGAGTGATAGACGTCGAATCGCAGGCAGCCGGGCTCGGCACGACTTTTCCGCATCGCCTCGGCGAGCAGGTCGCGAATCGCAGGCACGTCGGCAGGATTTTTAGCGGTGAGCAGCACGTTCAGGCAGATCATCGAGGCCTCCTGCCGCTTACTCTACCAGCCGAATCAGCCTTGCGGAGCCGGCAGCCGCCCCGCCCTGCCCGCCCGCAGCACGCCGGGCCAGCACGCGAAGATAGGGCGGAAGAAACGCGGCCCGGTGGGCGAACGTGCCGACTCCGGCATCCGGCCGCGTGTGGTCGGGCTCGGCGACGTCCTCGATGACGAAGCCCGCCGCGCAGATGCCGCCGAGGAGAGCGGAGAGCGTGTGCACGAATTCGTGCGTGCCCTGCTCGCGCAGCCGCGACGGCTGTGCCGGAGGGAGTGGATCTGCGAGCACTGCCGGCACGCGCAGCTCGTAGCGGCCGGCCTCGCTGGGTTCGAGCCCGGCCTGGAGGCTCGTCGGCGCCTTATGCTGGCTCACATAAATGCCGCCGGGCCTCGTCACGCGGGCCACCTCGCAAAACACCCGCGCCACGTCCGACACGTAGCAGGTGCTGACGGGATGGATGACGACGTCGAAGAAGTCCTGTGCGAGCATCGAGAGCTCGTCCATCGAGCCCTCGAGGATCTCGATCTGCAGTTTCCGTTCGCGGGCCACCTGGCGATCGAGGTCGAGCATCGCCGGCGAAAGATCGACGACTGTCACCTTCGCTCCGGCGGCGGCATAGAGCGGGGCATGCTTGCCGCCACCCGCCGCAAGGCAGAGCACGTGCAGCCCGGCGAGCCGATCGGGCAGCCAGGGTCGGCCGGCCGCGCCGGTCGCCCCACCGCTCCCGAGCCAGCTGCGCGGATCACCGAAGGCCTCGTCGACCGCCGGCCGGGCCAGGGCCGCACCTCGCACCGCGAGTGCATCCCAGGCCCGAGCGTTGTGGGCGAGCACGGCCTCGCGCGACACGGCCGGCCGGTTCATCGCCACCGTGCCCATCGCCGCCGAGCGACCCACGCCGCCGCACCGCCCACAGCGAGCACGACGCCAGACGGCTCGGGAACTGCGAAGGTCAGATCGTCCATGGCGAAATAGGCGGGGGTGTTGAGTCCGTACTCGCCGACATCGCTGCCCGCGAACGAAAACGCCAGGCTGTCGATCAGGCCCAAGTCGCTGAGGTCGAACCAATTCCATCCCCCGCGCACGCCGATCGGATTAGTACCCCGCAGGTCTGCGAGGACAAACTCTTCGAAGGCGACCGTCGCGCCGTTCCGTGATCCCGTGGCTGTGACCGAGAACCAGCCGTCTTGTCCAAGCGGCACCGAGAAGCCGTTCGGGTCTGGTTCCGTCATGATCGCGTAGGCATAGGTCGTGTTGGCAATGCGTAGGCCGCTTGCCACAACCGGCTCGGGGAACATGATCGTCGCGGCGCTCGAGTAGGCCACCGCATAGTTCGCCGACAGATGACCGCTGCCCGGCTTCGCGGCGTATTGATTCGTCCACGTGCCGTCGGTCGTGTTCTCGACGTTGGAGATGGCAAAGCCGTTCCAGTAGGCGAAGCCCCACGTGGCATCGATGCCGAAAGTGTTGGCGAATGCCACGCCACCGAACTGAAAAGGCACGCTGACCGAGCTTCCGGGCGATAGGTTGCCAGGATTTCCGTTCGCATAGCTGCTCGGCGGCAGCATCAGGCTCTCGAAGGTGACGACGTCGGCTCTCGCGGCCACGTTCAAGGCAAGCATGAGCACGGCAAGCGAGCGGAGGATCAGACGCAGGGTCATGGGGCACTCCAGGGAGAAACGAGGTTCTCGCCACCCGATCGCGTGATCGAGGCGGCCAGAACGCGCAGGTCTGTCGATTCGCGGATCAGGTGGACGGAGCCGTCACCGGCGAGGCCGTGGGCGCCGCCAGGATGCCGGCTGCGAATCTCGTCTTCCCACGTCGGCCAATTGATCGCATACGCCTGGTCGAACAGGTTGTGGCCGTTGATCCACTGGCCGTCGGGCCACGGCCCGGTCGCACACTCGCCGACGAAGAAGGTCTTCGACAGGCCGTCGGTGATTTCCCGGGGCCCGAAGCCGCGATCGTTGACAAACACCCCCTTGGCAGGATTGTTCGGGGTCACGATTCGTTCGCCGTTGAGGCCGCCGTAATCGCATCCGCCGAAGCCGTTGACGAGCGGCCCGCGACGGTCAGCCGATGGGCAGAGAAACACCGGCAGCGCGGTCTTCGCCGCGAGGGCATTTTCGGGGGCGTCGTAGGGCTTGGTCAGATCGAGGCGATCGGTGAGTTCCCGCGCCTCGAGCCAGGGCAGGATCCAGGCACTCCAGGCCAGGTTGCGTTTCCGTTTCTCGACGGCGGCCGTCGCATTCGGAATCCTCCACTCGGTGCAGCCCACCGGAAACTGCCGTTTTGCCAGCAGGTGGCCATGCAGGGCGCAGCCGATATGGCGAAGATTGTTGACGCACGTCGTCCGTCGCGAAGCTTCGCGGGCCGCTTGGGCGGCCGGGAGCAAGAGGGCGACGAGCGCGGCCACGATCGCCACGACGACGAGCAGCTCGACAAGCGTCATGCCGCCACGCGGTGCCGCCAAACCGGGATGAAGTGAACGCGAATCCATGCGCACCGCCGCGGCCCGGGCAGATCGCGAGCCGACCACGCGCGCGCCTCCATGCGAGTGCGCACCCGAAGCCGACCGACCACTCCAAGCCGTGATTCTGGAAACAGCCGAATGTCCGACTGCAGCGGATCGCTCCGCCGCACCCGTGCCTGCCACCCCGCCCTCGCGAGGAAAGCCTGCTCAGCGACTTTGGTAGGTCTTCTGACTCCCAGGCTCTGCCGGCTGCATGCCTTCTCGCGGAGACCGCATCGCAATGCGGGTCGCAATGGCTTCGAAACAGCCGGCCTCAGCGCCTGGTCACAGCGGCGGGGCCGTCCCGGATTCACACCGGTGTTCCCTGTTTGCCAGAAACGAGCAAGCGCTCACCCCGGCCACCAGAGTCGTGACGGCAATGTATCGGGGGCCTCAGATGTGTCAAGCAGACCGTTCGCCGCGAGCCGGTGAGAAGCTGTGCCGGTCACGCAAAGACGCAGGCCCAAAATATGACGGTCGTAGGGCTTCGCGCCGCACAGTTTGTGCACGCGAAACGGACGGCATTTCTTACCTGATGCGTAGCCCTAAGTCGTGTCGGGAAAAATACTTGGACACACTCAAGCCGCTTTCGTCCGTCCGCCGATAGCCCACTCTGTCCCCCGGGGCAATCACTGTGCCCGTCGGGCAACCAGGGGGCGGCAGTTACCTGCAAATGCTTCGAGTCACGGAATGGCTCGACAGGCCTGCCGCAGAAAAGTTCGTGGATCACAAGCCTCGGGGCGCAGAAGCCTCAAGACAAAAACGGAAGTCGACTTCCGGGTGTTCCACAAGCAAAGGAGATGTGGCTCGATGAAGCGTATGTTGTTCCTCGGTGCACTGGTTCTCGGTGTCACCGTTTGTAGCCAGTCTTTCGGGTTCGAGCTCCTTGATCGGATGCTCGGCCACAAGGGCTGTGCCTCGTGCTGTGAGCCCGGCTGCGATGCCGGCAATGGTTGTGTGGAGCCCGGCTGCGGTGCCGGCAACGGCTGTGCGGAGCCGGCATGCGGTGCTGGCAATGGGTGTGCGGAACCGGCGTGCGACGCTGGTGCCGGTTGCTGCGAGCCGAGCTGCGGCGCTGCCTCTTGCTGCGGCACCCGCTGCCGGAAGAAGCACGACCTGTTCGGTGGCCTGAAGGGTCTGTTCGAAAAGTGCAAGCGGAAGCACCACGGCTGCTGCGGCGATAGCTGCTGTGAGCCCGCCTGTGACGCTGGCAACGGTTGCGCTGAGCCCGCTTGCGGTGCTGGCAACGGCTGTGCGGAGCCCGCCTGCGGAGCCGGCAACGGCTGTGCGGAACCGGCCTGCGACGCTGGTGCCGGCTGCTGCGAGCCGAGCTGCGGTGCTGCCTCGTGCTGCGGCGTGCGGAAGAAGCACTGCCGTGGGACGCCGATTGCTGACCTTCTCCGCGCCATCCACAACGCGAAGAAGTGCCGCAAGGCGAGCTGCTGCGATAGCTGCTGCGGCGAGCCCGACTGCTCGGCCGGCAACGGCTGCTGCGAGCCTGGCTGCGGTGCCGGCAACGGCTGCTGCGAGCCGGCTTGCGGTGCGGTCGCCGCTCCGGTCGAGGCTGCGGCCCCGACGCCGGACGCGTCGGCTGCCAAGAAGACGACCGGCAAGGTCGTCGCGGTGAGCCGGACGGTTGCCACGAAGTAAGTAGTCAAGCGGTCGAAACGGAAGTTTCGTTGCCCGACTTCGGCCAGTGAGCTCCGCCCGGGGGGAAACCCCCGGGCGGAGTCATTTTATGCGCGTACGATTGATGCGCATGCGAACCACGCACTCGAGGCGTGCTCGAGGCATCGCCGCCGGCTTCGGGCTCCCCATATCCCGTCGCCGGACGTTCGCTGCGCCCATCCT
>JBMLMS010000281.1:0-6694 GCA_049243925.1 Pirellulales bacterium | reverse complement strand
TCAGGGTTTCGGGGCTGCGCGAGCAGGCGTTCGGCGAGAGCGCCCCGCAGGACTATGCAGCCGACGGCATGCGGCCGCTCGAACAGCTCGAACGGATCGCCGCCCGCACACAGGAGCTGGTGGCCAGGCAGTATCGCTGCCTGAAGGAGAGCATCGGGCCGGCGATGGTCGCCGAAGGCTTCGAACTGTTGCGGTATGACGAACTCGACGGGCCGCAGCTCGAGCAGGTGGAGCGTTTCTTCCGGGAGCGTGCCCTGCCGGTGTTGACGCCGATGGCGGTCGATCCCGCCCACCCGTCGCCGCGGTATCACAACCGCGGGCTCTATCTCGGCGTGATGCTCGAGCACGCGGCGTCGGACGAGATCGAGGCCCTCGGCCCGAAGCGGCTGTTCGCCGTCGTGCAGGTGCCGCAGGTGCTGCCGCGGATCGTCGGTGTGACAGGCACCGCCCCGGGCCGGACGTCGTTCGTGCTCCTCGAAGATGTCGTGGCCGCGCGGCTTCCGGAGCTGTTCGGCGGCTTCGACGTCAAGTCGTGGACCGCCTTCCGGATCACGCGAGACAGCGATCTCGAACTCCTGGAGCAGGAGTCTGACGACATGCTGCGGCTGATCGAAGACCGGCTCAAGGCCCGGCAGCGGGGCCAGGCGGTGCGGATCGAGATCGCGTCGAAGGCCGACCAGTCGCTCGCCCAGCTGATCATCGACGAGGAAGGCCTGCAGAACAGCGGCCCCCGATCGGACGGCAGCGACGGCTCCGGCTACAGCGAGGTGTATCGGATCGACGGGCCGCTCGACCTCACGGCGCTGTGGGAGCTCTACAAACTGCCCGGGCACGAGCGTCTGCGCGACAAGCCGTTCACGCCGCGGCTCCCCCGCGGCCTCGGGCGGCGTGGCGAAGACATTTTCACGGCCATCGCCCGCCAGGACATCCTCCTGCACCATCCGTTCGAGTCGTTCGACCCGGTGGTCGATTTCGTGACGAGCGCCGCCAACGATCCGCGGGTGCTCGCCATCAAGCAGACGCTCTACCGTACGAGTGGCGATTCTCCGATCTCCCGCGCCTTGATCACGGCGGCCGAGGCCGGCAAACACGTGACGGCGCTCGTGGAGCTCAAGGCCCGCTTCGACGAGGCCAACAACGTCAGCTGGGCGCGGCAGCTCGAGCGGGCGGGCGTGCACGTGGTGTTCGGATTTCTCGATCTCAAGACGCACTGCAAGGTGTCGCTCGTCGTCCGGCAGGAAGGGCAGGGCCTGCGGCGCTACGTGCATCTCGGCACCGGCAACTACAACCCGACGACGGCCCTCACCTACACCGACCTCGGGCTGTTCACGGCCGACGAGGCGGTGGCTGAAGACGCCTCGGCGCTCTTTAACCTGCTCACGGGCTACTCGCAGGGTCACGCCTGGCAGCGGCTCGTCGTCGCGCCCAACGATTTGCATCGGCGCACCCTCGAGCTGATCGAGGGGCAGACCCGGCGGGCCGAAGCGGGCCTGCCTGCGCGGATCTTCGCGAAGCTCAACTCGCTCGTCGACCACCGCGTGATCGAGGCGCTCTACGCGGCCAGCCGGGCCGGGGTGCCCATCGACATCATCGCACGAGGCATCTGCGGCCTGCGGCCGGGCGTCAAGGGCCTGAGCGAGACGATCCGCGTGCGCAGCATCGTGGATCGCTTTCTGGAGCACAGCCGGATCTATGTGTTCGGGCCGGACGACGATGCGCAGGTGTTTCTCGCGAGCGCCGATTGGATGCCGCGCAACTTCTTCCGCCGCGTGGAGGTGATGTTTCCGATCCTCGCGCCGGATCTCAAGCAGCGGGTGCTGCGTGAGATCCTGCCCACGTATCTGGCCGACAACACGCGGGCCCGCGAGCTCGACGAGCACGGGGTGTTTCACCTTCTGCGGCCGGCGGAGGGGCAGCCGGCGGTGCGCTGCCAGATCGAGTTTCTCGAGCGCCGTGGCGCCGCAGACATGCCCGGCGCTCCTTGAACAGCCTCCCGACGACCCTCTAGGATCAGTGCCCCCCGAGGAAGCGCGGCATGGCGGAAGATCATTACGAGACGCTCGGTGTGCCGCGGACCGCGTCGGCGGAGGACATCCGCAAGGCCTATCGCGAGCTCGCTCGCAAGTATCACCCCGACCTCCACCCGGACGACGCCGCGGCGAAGGAGAAGTTCAAGAAGGTGCAGACCGCCTTCGACGTGCTCAACGACCAGAGCAAGCGGGAGATGTACGACCGCTACGGCAGTTCGTTCGAGGGCGTCGGGGCGGGCGGCCCCGGTGGCGGCTGGGGCGGCGGCCGAGGTCCGTTTCCCGGCGGTGGCAGCGGTGGTGGTGCCGAGATCGACCTCGAGAGTCTGTTTGGCGGTGGCGGCGGGTTCGGCGATTTTTTCGGCGGCGGGGGCGGCACGCGGTCGCGGGGCCGCCGACGGGCGGCGCGGACGGCGGGCGAGGACGTGACCGCGAGAATCGACATTCCCTTCACGCTCGCGATCGACGGCGGCAAGACCGATGTGCGATTCGACCGCAACGGTAAGGCCGAGACGATCAGCGTGACCATCCCTCAGGGGCTGCCCGACGGGGCCCGCATGCGGCTGCGCGGACAGGGCCTGCCCGGCACCGGCGGTGGGCCGGCGGGGGATCTCTTGCTCGAGGTGCGGGTGGAGCCGCATCCGCTGTTTCGTCGCAGTGGCGACACGCTTGAAGTCACGCTGCCGGTGAGCATCGCCGAGGCGATCGAGGGCGCGAAAGTCGATGTGCCGACGCCGTGGGGCACGATCGCGCTCAAAGTTCCGGCGGGCACGTCGGGCGGACGCAAGCTCCGCGCCGCCGGAATGGGCGTGCGGCATGCCAACGGCGCGAAGGGCGACCTGATCGCCGAGGTGCAGATCGTGCTCCCTGACATGGCCGATGCCGCCGCCCGCGAGGCGCTCCTCGCCGCCGCGAAGGCCGCCGCAGGATCCGCAGCAGCCGGGCCCAGATCGGCGCTGCGCTGGTGATGGCTGCTGCGCAAAGCTTCGCAAAGACGGCGCGGGTGTGGCGGCCGACCGATTTCGAGCGGGTATTCACGGCCCGCTGGACTGCCGCCGCGAACGGGCTCGTGCTCCATGCGGCGCCGAGCGCCTGCACGCCGCCGGTGCCACGGCTGGGCGTGTCGGTGTCGCGGCGGATCGGCAATGCCGTGGTGCGCAATCGCTGGAAGCGCAGACTCCGCGAGGCGTTTCGCAGGGTCCGCTGCCAGTTGCCGCCGGGCGATTACGTGGTGGTGGTGAAGACCCGCAGCGTGCCGTCGGGCGCCGCTGGAGCGCGGCTCGTCGAGGAGACGCTCGTGGCGCTCGCCGGTCGGATCACAAGCCGGCGCGGGTTTGCGGGAGGTTGATCGTGAGGCACGTGATCCGCGTGATGGGGCGTGCGTGCGACCGCGTTGCCGTGGCGCTCTTGATCGGGCTCGTGATCGTCTACAAGGCCACGCTCAGCCCGCTGCTCGGCCGCCACTGCCGCTTTCAGCCGACATGCAGCAGCTATTTCAGAGCGTGCGTGGAGAAGTATGGCGCCGTGCGTGGCAGCTTGAAGGGCCTGGCCCGCATCGGCCGCTGCCATCCTTGGCATCCGGGCGGCTACGACCCGCCGTGACCGGGAGCGGCATGCTCGGCGCGGAGCATCGCGAGCACGGTGTCGTTCGCTGCGGGAAACCTCCGCGTCGATAGGGCATCGATCGGAACCCACTCGAATGGTGGCTGCGGAGGCACCGTCGCGTCGAGCGGCGCCGCCCAGTGAAAAAAGATCGTGCGCAGGGGAGCCTGCTGGGGAACGGAGACGCACGGACGGTCGAGCATCCGCACGGCGACGCCGGTCTCTTCCAGGCATTCCCGCGCCGCCGCGGCAGCCACCGACTCATGCGGCTCGATCTTGCCGCCGGGAAACTCGGCGCGGCCCGGTTCCTCCGCCGCATCGCCGGCCCGCAGGCCGACGAGCACTTTGCCGTCGTGCACCACGACAGCCACGGCGATCGGGGGAAGGTCGTAAGCCATGGCTCGACCGGGAGGCGAGGGGGTCGGCGAACGCTCGAGGAGCATTGGGCCGCCGCGGCCCACGCGACAAGACTTTTGCCGCCCCCGAGCCGGCGAACTCCGATCCCGAGTTCTACGCGGGCTTCTGCACGAGATTGAGGAGCCGCCCGGGCGAGCCCATCACGTTGTAGCCCGCGTCGACGTGGAGGATCTCGCCGGTGATCCCGCCGGCATCCCGCGAGAGCAAAAACGCCCCCGTCTTGCCCACCTCTTCGTGGGTGATGTTGCGGCCCATCGGCGACATGTGCTCGTAGAGATCGAGCATGTCTTCGACGCCCGCGCCGCGGCCGGCGAGCGTCCGCAGCGGCCCCGCGCTCACCGCATTCACCCGAATGCCGGCGGGCCCGAGGTCATACGACATGTATTTCACGCAGGCGTCGAGCGTCGCTTTGCAGACGCCCATGATGTTGTAGCCGGGCACGACCTTCTCGCCGCCGAAATAGGTGAGCGTGAGGATCGAGGCGTCCTTGGCGAGGATGCCGCGGGCCAGCCGGCCGACGGCGAGTAGGCTGTAGGCGCTCGTCTCCATCGCGATCCGGAAGCCCTCGCGGCTGCAGTTGGTGGTCTCGCCCTTGAGGTCGTCCATCGGGGCGTACGCGATCGAGTGGAGCAGGAAGTCGATCGTGCCGAACTCCTGCTTGGCCCGGTCCATCACGGCCGCGATTTGCTCGTCGCTCGACACATCCATCGGCACGAGGAATTTTGCATTGGGCTCCGGATCGGTGAGCAGGGCCACGCGGCGCCGGTTCCGCTGCCGCTCGTCGTCGGGCTTGTCGGGCAGGTGGGTGAAGCCGATCTGGCCCCCCTCGGCGAGAATCTCCTTGGCGATGTACCACGCGATCGAATGATCGTTGGCCACACCGAGCACCAGACCCTTCAGCCCATCGAACCTACCCATGCCAAACCTCCAGACTCGTGAACACCGGTACCGGGACGGCGGAAATGTAGCCGCTGCCCGAGAATCCCTCAACGCGGCCCGTTCGCCCGGCCCTTGTCGACCAGCCTGCGCAACGGTAGAAAACAGGTCATAGCCTCGTTAGCTCAATTGGTCAGAGCATCTGACTCTTAATCAGAGGGTTCTTGGTTCGAGTCCAAGACGAGGCACTGCTTCTTCGCGGCACGCCGGACGCTCGCTGCGTTGCCGGTAGGTGCCGGCTCGGGGTTACCCCGTACCGTCTCGCCGGACGCTCACTGCGCCCATCCATGGGCTCCGTTCGCTCGGACCTGCCTGCGCTCCGCCATCCTGGCTGCGCTGGTCAGCTACGCCGGCTCAATGGCAGGGGCAACCCCTCGCCTTGTCTCTTAGGAAGCCCGAGGCGCGAGCCGAAGGGATGCCGGGTAGCAGTTTCGGCGGAGACGGTCGGTGCGATGCGGAAGAGCCGACGGGCAGATACGCGGCTTCCCTGACAGCGCTAGGCCCGGAGGGCCGGGTGCGGACCAGCCGGCGGCGGCCGGCCAAGGGAAGTTCGGCAGGATGCCGAGATTTCCCGTGAAGCAGCCTAGCGATCGCCCTCGGCGATGGAGCAGCGTACCGCCGGCTCCGAATGCGGGACATTAGCACATGCCCTGCCGTCCCGCGTCAGGCGCTCTTCGGGCGGGCTTCGCGGAGCGGCACGACCGGGTCGAGGCCTTCGACGTTGCGGGCGGTGATCATGTAGGAGCCGCCGGAGTGGTCGGGGAGGTCGAACATCGGGTCGAGCATCACGTCTTCGATGATCGACCGCAGGCCGCGGGCGCCGGTTTCTTTCTTCATGGCCTTGCGGGCGATCGCCGCGAGGGCGTCGTCGGTGAACTCGAGCTGGCAGTTCTCCATGCCGAAGAGCTTCTGATACTGCTTCACGAGCGCGTTCTTCGGCTCCTTGAGCACCTTCACGAGCGCGTGCTCGTCGAGCGGCTTGAGCGAAGAGATCACGGGCAGACGGCCGACGAGTTCGGGAATCAGGCCGAACTCGAGAATGTCGTCGGAGTCGACCTGCGGGAGCAGCTCGGCCAGGGTGGGTTCGCCCTTCATGTCGCTCGGCTGGCCGAAGCCGATCGTCTTGCGGCCGAGCCGCTTGCCGATGATCTTGTCGATGCCCACGAACGTTCCGCCGCAGATGAAGAGGATGTTCGAGGTGTCGATCTGGATGTATTGCTGCTCGGGATGCTTGCGGCCTCCCTGCGGCGGTACGTTGGCCACGGTGCCTTCGAGCATCTTGAGGAGCGCCTGCTGCACCCCCTCGCCCGAGACGTCGCGGGTGATCGAGACGTTCTGGCTCGTCTTGCCGATCTTGTCGATCTCGTCGATGTAGAGCACGCCCCGCTGGGCCGCCTCGATATCGAAGTCGGCGGCGTTGAGCAGTTTGAGGAGGAGGTTTTCCACGTCCTCACCCACATAGCCGGCCTCAGTGAGCGTGGTGGCGTCGCCGATCGCGAAGGGCACGTTGAGAACCTTGGCGAGCGTGCGGGCGAGCAGTGTCTTGCCGCAGCCGGTGGGGCCGAGGAGGAGGATGTTCGACTTCTCCACTTCCACGTCGGAGCCTTCGCTGCCGAGTGTGAGCCGCTTGTAGTGGCTGTTGACCGCCACGGCGAGCACTCGCTTGGCGTGCTCCTGGCCGATCACGTATTCGTCGAGATGGGCCACGATCT
>JBMLMS010000280.1:0-7108 GCA_049243925.1 Pirellulales bacterium | reverse complement strand
GAGCCGGCGTAGCTGACCAGCGCAGGCATGGATGCCGGAGCGCAGGCAGGTCCGAGTGAGCGGAGGCCTGGAGGGCCGCAGCGAACGTCCGGCGACGGGGCACGGGCGGCCCCGAACCGGCGCCTCCAAATAGCGGCAGCCTCACGATCAGAGAGCGTCACTTTGCCCGTGGGTGGGCCTTGTCGAAGGCTTCGCGGAGGCGCGTGGTCGTGACGTGCGTGTAGATCTGCGTGGTCACGAGGCTCTTATGGCCGAGCAGTTCTTGGACGCTGCGGATGTCGGCGCCGGCGTCGAGGAGGTGCGTGGCGAAGCTGTGTCGCAGCGTGTGTGGGCTCGCGCGTTTGCCGAGGCCGGCGGCGGCGAGATGTTTTTCGAGCAGGCGGGCGATGCCGCGCACGGAGAGGCGGCCGCCGAACTTGTTGGTGAACAGCGGCTGGCTGCGGCCGGCCGGGGCCCGGGCGGGCTTGGGGCGGGCGGCCAGCCATTGCCGCAGTGCCGTGCGGGCGTGGCCGCCCACGATGCCGAGCCGTTCGCGGCGACCCTTGCCGCGGACCCGGACGGTGCCGTTGGCCAGGTCGAGGTCGCCGTCGTCGAGGCCCACGAGCTCACGCACACGGACGCCGGCGGAGTACATCAGTTCGAGAATCGCACGATCGCGCAGACCGCCGGCCGCCGTGGGCTTGGGTGCCGCAAGCAGTGCCGAAATCTCCTCGCCGGTGAGAAACTTCGGCAGCTTACGCGGCCGGCGCGGGCTGCGGAGCGGCTTGGCAGGGTTGGCTCGCACCCAGCCCTCCCGTTGCCCGAAGGCATAGAAGCTGCGCATGCTCGCAAGCTTTCGGGCCACGGTGGAGGCTGCGTAGCCGGCGGCGCCGAGGCCGTTTTGGAAGCGACGGAGCAGGGCACTCGAAGCATCGGCCGGGGCGTGGCAGCTTGCTGACTCGAGGAACTCCTCGAGCTGGAGCAGGTCTTCGCGGTAGCTCTTGAGCGTCAGGGGCGACGCGCCGCGCTCGGCCGCCATGAATCGCAGGAAGCGTTCGACGGCGGCGGCGAAGGTTCCCGGTGCCGGCGATCGGCTGGCCATGCTGCGGGCCTTTGCCGGCTCACGCCGCGCGGTCGGCCGGCGGCACGCTGCGCAGCCGGTTGACGCGGGGGGCGTTGAGCCGCACTTTCTGTCCCAGGACGGCCGCGTCGTACCACGAGAAACTGAGATCGGGGTTGGCCGCATACCGGCCCAGCGTCTTCAAGGCCTCGGCCCGGCTGTCGTCGTCGTAGAGGAAGACGTAGCGTTCGCCACCTTTCACCAGGGCGATCACGTTGATGTCGCGGGCAGGCATCGGAAGGCTCTCGAGGATGAGGATGGCCGATGCCGGGAGCAGTCCCCGACCGCGTGCCGCCAGCAGTATCGGCAGCCGAGAGCCGGTGGCAGCAGCCTTCCCGGAGGTGCCCCCCGAGTCTCCGCGATCGGGCCAGCCATCCCCGAAGGATCGCGGCGCGACCCCGATATCCGGGCGGGTCGGGCGGTTCAGACGAGGTCGCTGAAGCCCCGCAAGCCGATCGGCTCGCGGGCCGTGAACGCCTCGCCGTGCGTCGAGCCGATCATCGCGCCCCACCAGCTTGCCGAGGCTGCCACGCGATCGAGCACGGTGGGTCGGGGCGCGGTCTGGGGAAACTGGCTGGCGTAGCAGGCCAGGCTGCGGGCCTTCAGATCCCAGGTCGTGGCGATATCGATGATGAACGCCGGCCGGGTCACCACCTTCAAGTGCACGCAGGCGTAGTGATAGATCCGCTCCGGGTGCCACGGCTCGCCGGGCAGGTCGCACTTCGTGAGCTTCGCCCAGAAGCGGGCCGCCTCGACGAGCCGCGTGGCGGCGGTGTGGTCGGGGTGGGCGTCGACCCAGTGGGGAGCGAACAGCCAGCGCGGCCGCGTGCGGCGGATCACGGCGGCGAGCTGCCCGCGGGCGGTGAGCGTGGCCCGCAGCTTCCGATTGGGGAGGCCGAGATTCTCGCGCCATGGAATGCCGAGCACGGCCGTCGCCGCAGCCGTCTCGCGGGCGCGGGTTTCCACAGACCCGCGGGGCGTTGGTTCGCCGTCAGTCAGATCGAGCACGCCGACCTTCAGGCCCCGCTGCAGCATGAGTGCAATCGTGCCACCCATGCCGAGCTCTGCGTCGTCTGGGTGAGGGGCGATCACGAGGGCATCGAGCATGGCGGGTTTGCCTCTCCGGGGATGCCCCAGCATACTCTGCCACCATGACGGCCTCGGCAGACCCAGCATCGCAGACCCCCGAGGAACTCTTCGCCGCGGTCTGCGACCACGCGCGGCGGGTCGCAGTGCTGGCATCGGTCGAGGCGTTGCTCGGCTGGGACGAGCAGACCTCTCTGCCGCCCGAGGCCGGGAGCTATCGGGGCGAGCAGGCCGCGGCCGTCGCCGGGATCGTGCACCGCATGCGCACCGATCCGGCACATGGCGACCGCATCGCCGCGCTCGCGGCCGGGCCGCTCGCGCGCTCCGGCCCCGCCTTGGTCGCGGGTACGATCCGCCTGCTCGAACGCGACTTCACGAAGCAGGCCCGGCTGCCGGCACGGCTCGTGGAGGAACTCGCCAAAACATCCATCGAAGCCCAGCAGGCCTGGCGGGCGGCCCGGGAGGCGTCGTCGTGGGCGGCGTTCGCACCGTGGCTCGAACGCACGTTTGCCCTCAAGCGGGAGCAGGCGGCGTGCCAATTGCCCGACCGCGATCCGTATGACGCCCTCATGGACGACTACGAGCCCGGCGCGTCGTGGTCGGCGATCGCCGCGCGGTTCGACCGGCTGCGTGGCGAGATCGTACCGCTCGTGCGGGCCTGCGTCGACGCCCCGCGGCGGCCCGATGACGGCTTGCTCCGGCAGGCCTGTCCGGTGGCCGATCAGCGCCGGTTCGTGCGGAGGGTGGCGGAGCGGATCGGCTTCGATTTTCAACGCGGCCGCCTCGACACGGCGGCGCATCCCTTCTGCTCGACGATGGGCCCCGACGATTGCCGGATTACCACGCGGTGGGATGAGCACTTCTTTCCGACATCGCTGTATGGCGTGCTCCACGAGGCGGGGCATGGGCTCTACGAACAGGGCCTGCCGCGCGACTGGCACGGGCTGCCCGCCGGCGAGGCGGCGTCGCTCGGCATCCACGAATCGCAGTCACGGCTGTGGGAGAATCTCGTGGGCCGATCGCCCGCCTTCTGGGAGTGGTGCTTCCCCGTCGCCCGCGATGCGTTTCCCGGAGCGCTCGCCGGCGCGACGGCCGACGAGGTGCAACGGGCTTTGATGACCGTGACGCCGTCTTTCATCCGCGTCGAAGCCGACGAGGTTACCTACAATCTGCACGTGATGCTGCGATTCGACCTGGAACGCGCGGTGATGCAGGGCACGCTGGCAGTCGCCGATCTCCGCGACGCATGGAACGACCGCTTCGAACTCGACTTCGGCATCCGGCCACCGACCGACGCCGAGGGCGTGCTGCAAGACATTCATTGGGCTGCCGGGCTCGTCGGGTATTTTCCGACCTATACGCTCGGCAATCTGTTTGCAGCCCACATGATGCACGCCGCAGAGACGCACCTGCCGGGGCTCGATCGGGAGATCGCCGCCGGCAACTTCCGGGGGTTGCTCGACTGGCTGCGGCAGCACGTACACGCCCACGGCCGTCTGCTCGATTCCGAGCGGCTCGTGGAGCAGGCGACGGGCAGCCCGGTGTCTGAGCAGTGGCTCGTCGCCAGCCTGAAGCAGCGCTACGGCGCTGCCCACGGCCTGTAGGACAGGCTTCAGCCTGTCAGGCCCTCGACTGGCCCAATCCGACGAGGGGCTGCCCACGCTCCATCGCCGGACGTTCGCTGCGGGCCTCCAGCCCTCCGCTCACTCGGATGTGCCTGCGCTCCGGCATCCATGCCTGCGCTGGTCACATACGCCGGCTCCTGGAGCATGGGCAGCCCCTCGCCTGCCCAACTCGTGGGCGTGAGGAACTTTCGGCAGCCCCGAACCGGCGGCCCGCTCGCCTGAGTTGGTCCTTGGGAGTGCCGTTTTTCGTCCCCGAGCGGGCGGTGGTAAACTTCCACCGGTGGCCTGTGAGTCCGGGTGGTGCTTCGCACGAGGGTTTCATGGTGGACGACAAAGACGGTTCGGCTCCAGATCCGTGGGCCGGCATCGGTGACGAAGACAACGGCCAGGCGGCCGACGGCTTTTCGTTTTCGTTCGATGCCTCGAGCGAGGTCGACGACAATCCGTTTGCGCCGCCTGCCGAGGAGCCGACCGTGGCCTCGATCACGCCCGACCTCGAGGCGGACGATGCCTCGATCTTCCCGATCGATGCCTCCGGCGAAGCAGTCGCGCCAGAGCCCGATGCCGCCGCCGATCCGTTCGCAGCGCTCTCGATCGATGCCGGCGACGCAGCCGATGGCACCGACGAGATCTCGAACTGGCTCAGCGAGCCGGCGGATGAGCCCGGCGGCGAGCCGCCACTCGCCGTGTTTTCTTCCCCGGAGGCGGATCCCTTCGAGGAGTCGGCGATTCCCACCGAGGCGAGTGCCGACATTCCCGTGGCGTTCGACATGGGAGCAACGGACGACCTGCACGCGGTCGCGGAGCCACATGGCACCGCGGCGGCGGGCTCCTCGCACGTCGAGGTCGGCACCGGTTTTTCCGGCATCGTCTCGCCGAGCGAGATCGATCCCCCGAGCGACGGCATGGCGGCGGACGAGTGGCCCGAAGCCGACGCCACGGAGACGACGCTCGACGATTTTGCAACGGACGACCAGCCTTCGTTCGATGCGTCTGGTTTCGACGGTGTGAGTGAGGCTGGCGATGTGGCAGCCACGGGCGAACTTCACTCGGACGATGCCGATTTGGATGTGGCTGGTGTCGGGGCCGCCGCAGCCACCGCAGCGGTTGCGACTGCAGTTCGGGGGCGTCCCGCGGCCCGAAAAAAGGGTGGCGGCATCGGCCAACTCATCGGCATCGTGCTTGGCGGCCTGATGGCGATTCCGATCACCTACGCGATCCTCATCTGGGGCTTCCAGAAAGATCCTTTCAAGCTGGCGGCCATGGTGCCGGAGGAGGTGGCGTTTCTCCTCCCGCAGAAGTTTCAGCCCGGGTTCAAGAAGGCCGGAGCGCCCCGGTTCGAGGCCGCGTCGGCACTCGATGATTTGCCCGCTGCAGTCGAGCCGGCCGAATCCGTCGAGCCAATGCCCGAGGAACCAGCGGCGGAAGCGCAGGCGGCGCCCCTCTCCTCCGAGGCAGCCGACGAGGGCGATGCGGTGAAGCCCGCTCCCACGGTGCCGCCGAGCGACGCCGCGACCGGGACAGAGCCGCTTCTGTCCGCAGCCATGCCGGATGCACCAGATCGGGCGGCGGCTTTGCCGCCGGCATTCGACGACCTCGTGGCGGATGCCAAGACGCCGCCCGTGCCAGCGGCGCCGCCCGAGCCCGACCCGCTCGATCTTTCGGCGCTCGAGGCGGCGGTCAGCGAGGCCGTGACTTCGTACGAAGCGCTGGCGGTCGCCGACCGGGAGGCGCCCGAACGGAAGAAGCTGCTCGTGGGGTGGTACAAGCGGCTGGCCGCGGTCGCCGAGCAAGTGGTGCTCCTAGAAAAGGTCGCCGCAGACTCCGGCCGCGGGATCGAAGAGGCCTCCGCCGCCCTCGCCTCGGTCTGCAACCCTGTTGCGGCAGATGTCGGCGCCCAGAGCGAACTCTCGAAGCTCAGCGCACTGTGGCTGACGTCGAAGAAACGTACGGCCGACGGCGTGGTACTCCTCGCCACGTTCGACATGGCACGGCAGGTCGGTCCTTATTGGTCGACGCGGGTCACGATCGACGGTGCCGAACCGCGGACCGTGGCGGTGATTTCACGGGTGGAGCCGCGGGTCGACCCAGGCGCACGTGTGCTCGTGATGGGCGTTCTCTTCGATGGAGACGTCGTGTGGGCGAGCGACGTGCGGCCGCTCGAGCAGTCTGAGAAAAAGGCCGCACCGGTCGAGGATCTTTTTTGACCTCGGATGACGTGCCGGCCTCTGCGGCGGAGATCGCCGAGGCCGTGGCGGCGGGGCGGCTCGAGGCGGGTGCCGCGCTTGCAGACCACGTGAAGCGGCACCAGGCCACGCACGGCCGGCTGAACGCCCTCGTGCAGCCGCGGCATGCGGCGGCCGCCGCGGAAGTGGCGGGCGTGGCGGGGCTGCCGCTCGGCGGCGTACCCGTGAGCGTCAAGGAGTGTTTTTCCGTGCGCGGCCTGCGGACGACGCTGGGAATTCCCGGGCGCGACGCCCCCGACGAGCATGACGCCGAGATCGTCGTGCGACTTCGGGCAGCCGGGGCGGTGGTCGTGGGCAAGGCGAACGTGCCGCAAGTGATGTGGCTGCATGAGACCGACAATCCCGTCTGGGGGCGAACCGCGCATCCGACGGCGGCCGGCCGGGGCCCTGGGGGCTCGAGCGGCGGCGACGCGGCGCTCGTGGCTGCCGGCGTGGTGCCGCTGGCGGTGGGCACCGATCTGGCCGGATCGATCCGACAGCCCGCCCATGCCTGCGGGATCGCGGGGCTGCTCCCGCGGAGCACGGTGCTCGGCGAGGCGGGCGCGTTCGACACGCTCCCCCACCTCACCGCCGTCCGGCCGCGGTGTGGCTTCCTGGCTCGAACCGTCGCCGACCTCGTGCTCGCCTGCGAAGCGCTCGTGGGCCCCGGCACGGGTGGCGAACAGGTCGCGTGGCCGCTGCGCATCGGGTGGTGGGACGATGCCGGCGTGGTTGCCGCGTCACCGGCGATCCGCCGCGGCGTGCGCGAGGCCGTCGCGCACCTGCGGGCCGGTGGCTGCACCACGCAGGCGATCGACGGATCACTGGCACGCGAGGCGGCCATGCTGCTCTTGGCGATCCTGTCCGCCGACGGCGGCGCCGACATCCGGCGGCTCTTCGGCCACGTGCGGCCGATGCCGGCCATCGCGCGGCTGCTGCGGCTGGCGGGCATGCCGCGCCGTCTGCGGCCCGGCATCTCGGCGGCATGCCGGTTTCTGGGCCGTTCGATCGAGGCCGAAGCGTTGCGGGCCACTGGTCCGCGCGGCCCGGCAGACCGTGCGCTGTTGCTCGCC
>JBMLMS010000279.1:0-2802 GCA_049243925.1 Pirellulales bacterium | reverse complement strand
GCCCTCCGGGCCTGGCGCCTTTCGGTGAGCATCGTTACGGCAACAACGAGGCCGATGCCGAGGGCCAGGCCGATCACGTCGTAGACCCAGTCGAGCGGGTCGGCGGCGCGGCCGAAGAGGGGCTGCGTGGCTTCGTCGACCACAGCCCAGGCGGCGAGGCCGGCTGCTAAAACCGGCGCCGTCCGGCCCACGAGCCGGCCGCGGGCCCGGAGCATGAGCGCGGCCAGGAGGCCGAGCAGCCCGTAGGCGATGAAGTGGAGCAGCTTGTCGGAGGGAAGCCGCCCGCCGACGAGTTCCTCGGGCTTCGGATAGTGGGTCGCGAACACGAGCACGCCTGCGTAGGCGGCCGTGGCCAGCGCGATCAGCCGCCGCGGCCAGGCGCTGAAAGGCTCCTGAAACGCGACTCTTTTTGGGCTTCGTTCGTTTCCGGCCATCGGCTACTCTCCCGCCCCCACATTCCTCCCGGAGGCCCCGCATTCCATGGACCGCAAGGAACTGTCCGCCGTCGTGCTCGAACTGCTCGAGAAGGAGACCGGAGAATCCTACCCGACGCTCGATGATTCGACGTCCCTCCGTGAGGGGTTGAACCTCGACTCGCTCGACATGGCCGGGCTCGTGCTCCACATCGAGAGCCACTTCGGCGTCCAGATCGAGACGGAGCTCCTCGAAGGGATCAACACCGTGGGCGACCTGCTCACGATGCTCGACGCCAAGATCGCCGCCAAGGCGGCGAAGAAGGCCGCCTGACCCGCCGCTTCGAGGGCGCGATGCACACGCTCCAGTTTCAGCCAGCCGCCGCGCCCGCGTGCGTCGTCGAGAGCCATGCGATCGTCGAGGTGCCGCTCACGGAGATCCGGGCTCTGCGCGACGCCCCGAGCCCGGCCGGCGCTCCCGCGCTGCCGCCGCGGTTTCTGCGGCACTGCGACGAACACACGGTGGTGGGCGTGCGGGCGGTGCTCGAAGCGATCGCCGCCATGCCCGAGCCCGCGCCCTCGTTCGCCCGGTATGGCGTGATCGGTGCGCCGCTCCAGGCGGGCAGAATCTCGGCCGCCCAGACGCTCTCGCAGGTCGCGAAGGCTGGCGGCATCGCCGTGTCGCCGCATATCGTGCCCCAGTGTTCGCTCCACGCGCTGGCCAGCGCCGTGAGCGTCGCCCTGGGCATGCACGGGCCGAATCTGGGCGCGAGTGGCGGCCCCGAGGCGCTCTCCGAAGGACTGTTCGCGGCCGTGTCGCTCGTGCGCTCTGCCGGCTGCGATGGCCTCTGGCTCGTGTTCAGCGAATGGGACGAGGAGCCGATCCTCGACGACACGGGCGCGCCTGCGAACGACCCTCTGTGCCGCGCCGTGGCCGTGGCCATCCGGCCGCACACTGCCGCCGACACGGCCGCCGTCACGCTCTCGCTCGCGTCGGCCGACGCCGCGGTGCACCGCGATGCGGCGGCGAAGCCATCGGGCTCGGCGCTCGCTGCCTTCGCCTGGGCGCTTGGCATGTGTGCCGCCGGGGGCGCGATCGCTTCGTGGGTGCACGAATGCCCGTGGGGTGCTGAGATCCGCATCGCTTCCGCGGCGAACTCCGCCCGGTCCGCACGGCCGCAGGCCGCGGAGCACATGCGGCGGGAGGCAGCCTGATGGTGTCGTCTCGCGCATCGGATGCCGCCGCCGTGATCACCGGTCTCGGCGTCGTGTCACCGCTCGGCAACTCCTTCGCCGCCGTGGCCGAAAGCCTGCTCGCCGGCCGCTCGGGCGTGCGCGAGATCGCCGCCGCAGCGGGAGCCCGCGAGGGCCGCCAGTTCGCGGCGCCGGTCATGTCGATTCCGCATCCGACCGGGCCAGGCTGCGACGATTTCGCAAGCCTCGGCCGGCTCGAGCAGCTCTGCCTGGCGCCCGCGGCGCTGGCCTTCGCCGACGCAGCGGTGGCAAACGTCGTGCGCCCGCAGCGGATTGGCATCGTGCTCGGGATCGGCGCCGAGCAGCTCAAGGCCTGGGAGCTCGACTTTCTCGCCGGTGGCAAGCGGGTGTTCGAGCCGCAGCGCAGCGAGACGCTCGTGCATACACTCGCCCGCCGGCTCGGGATCGCCGGCCCGGCCGTCGCCGTGGCGGCGGCGTGCGCCTCGAGCGGGTATGCGATGGCGCTCGGCCGCACGTGGCTCGACGCGGGCCAGGTCGACGCCTGCCTCGTGGGCGGGTGCGACATCCTGAGCCCGACGGCGATCGCGGCGTTCTACAACCTGCGCGCCCTCTCGCGCCGATCCGACGATCCACACAAGGCTTCGCGTCCGTTCGACCGCGACCGCGACGGCTTCGTGATGGCCGAAGGGGGCGCGTTCTTCATGCTCGAACGGCGGAGCGAGGCCACCCGCCGCGGCGCCAAAGTCTACGGCGAGCTCGCCGGCGTCGGCATGTCGAGCGACGCCCATCACATGGTCACGCCCTGCAGCGATCCCACGGAAGCAGCCCGGGCGATTTCACTTGCGCTTGCCGATGCGGGAGTCGCTCCGGCCGACGTCGACTATGTCAACGCCCACGCCGCCGGCACGCCCGTCGGCGATGCAGCCGAGGCCGGTGCGATCCGGCTGGCATTCGGCACGGCCGCCGACACGATTCCTGTGAGTTCGACGAAGAGCATGTCGGGGCATCTCGTGAGCGGGGCCGCCGCCTTCGAGGCGGTCGCCTGCCTGGCCGCGATAGAGCGCGGGGCCGTGCCGCCCACCGTCAATCTCGACGCCGTCGATCCGGCCTGCGCGCTCGACCACGTGCCACACGTCGCGCGGCCGCATCGCGTGACCATCGCCGCCAGCAACTC
>JBMLMS010000278.1:0-3715 GCA_049243925.1 Pirellulales bacterium | reverse complement strand
AAAAATTTCCCACGGAAAAGCTGCAGTAGGCGCCAAACGGGCCGACGCCGACCGACATGCCACTGCCCTTACTGTCGGAGAACGGTGGCTTGCCGCCGCCCTGACTGCGATACGGCGAGTAGGCCGGGGCGCTGTTGGCCTGGGCGGCCGCGGCCGCCGCAGCCTGAGCCGTGAGCTGCCGCGAGGCCTGAGCCTGCTGCACGAGCTCCTGCCGGCCCTGGTCGAAGGCGGCCTGCTGCCGCTGCAGCGACTGGCGCTTCGTCTCGATCTTCTGGATCTCCTGGGAAAGCTCGCCGGCCGACATGCTCACGACGTTGGGAATGTCCTTGAGCACCTCGTCGCGCTTCCGGTCCGACATCGCCGAGAGATACTGCCCCACCCAGGCGCGGGCGTCTTTCGCCTCGGGCGAGTCCATCACCTTGAACTTCTGCTCGAGGTCCTCGAGGAGGTATTCGAGTTCGTACGACGACATCTTCGCGACGCGATGGTTGAAGTCGCTCTTGATCTTCTGCACCTGCTTGGGGGGATAGATCTCTTGCGTGTCGAGCCAGTCGCCGAGTTCGAACACGGCCCGGCGCCAGCGGGAGCTGCGGAGGATCTCGGCCTTCTTCGCGATGTCGTCCTGCGGTGCGGCGGCGGCGTCAGGAGCGGGAGCGGGCTGCGGAGCGGGCGCCTGGGCGAGGGCTTCGGGCGTGATCGCCGTGAGGGCCAGCAGCAGCGCGGCCACCGTCGGCAGGCTGAGCACGACACATGGAAGAAGCGTGTTCATTTCGCGGCACTCCCCGGTTTGCGGATCATCGTCATGTTGACCGGCGGCAGATGCTCACCGCCGGTGTGCGTGTGGAACGACTGCCACGTGCAGCGGTCCTTGCCGTCATACGTGTAGACGTTGAGCGACGCGGTCTGGCTGCCGTCGGGGAGCACGGCTGTCGTGCGGGCGATCCACGAACTGCCGTCGCGGCTCCAAAAGGCCTCACCGTGGCCTCCGTCGGCGCTGAACACCCACGAGCGGATCTGCCGCGAGAGCGGGTCCCACCCGATCCGCTGGGTGACGTGCATCGGGGCCAGGGGCTCGGCACCGCTCGTCGCCGCGGGTGTGATCTTCATGTCGCGGAGCAGGAACGTGCGGCCGGCATTCCAACGGACTGACACGTCGATCGTCGGCCGGGCCGTCTTGGCATCGGCCGGAGCGTTGTCGACGACGGTCCAGTCGCCCACCATCCAGTCGAGATCGGCCAACTGGGCGGCACCCGTCGCCGCAGGAAGTTGGCCCTCGCGCAGGCTCGCGAGCTTCCACGCGCCGCCCTGTCGGACCCACGTGGCCGAAAACCATCCGGCCTGCGGCGTGGCCGAGCCCGGGAGCACCACGTCGATCATGCCGTCTTCGAGCGCCACGTCGGGCGTGAGAAACCGCAGGCTCGTTTCGTGAACGCGAAACTCCGGCCGCGGTGCTCCGGGGGCGGGGGCCGCCGTGAGGGCCATCGTGTCGCGGCCTTTCGTGACCATGCCATGGTCGTCGACGATGTCGCCGTCGGCCGTCCACAGGGCTGCGAGGGCCTTGCCGTCGCCGCGGGCAAGTGCTTCTTGATAGGCACTGCCGGCCGCGCGGATCGCCTTCTCGTCTTCCGACGACTGGGCCTGCACGATCCCGGCCGTGGCGACGAGCAGGGTGGCGACGACGGCAGAAGACGCGACACGGGTCATGAGGCACCTGGAAAAACTGTCGGTGGTGGGCACACGCCCTTGAAATCGTATCACGCGGCCGGCGGAGCAGGAAAGAAACGGCCCGGTTTGGTACGGTGAACCTCGCATGACAGACCACGTCGCCACGCTCGCTGATCTCGTCCGGCGCCCCAGCGTCAATCCGATGGGCCGCGAGGTGGCGGGCCCGGAGTATCTCGAGGGCCGGGTCACCGACCACCTCGTGCAGCGGTTTTCGGCGGCCGGGCTGGCGTGGGCCCGGCAGCCCGTGGCGCCGGGCCGCGACAACGTGATCGCGCGTCTGGAGGCGACGGTGCCCGATGCACCGGTCATCCTCTGGGATGCCCATCAAGACACCGTGCCGGCCGACGGCATGACCATCGATCCGTTCGCGCCGCTCGTGCGCGATGGCCGGCTGTACGGCCGTGGGGCATGCGACGTGAAGGGGGGCATGGCGGCGATGCTCGCGGCGCTCTCGCGGCTGCAGGCCGCGGGCACCGTGCGCACGAAGACCGTCATTTTTTCAGCGACTGTCAACGAGGAGTTTGGGTTTTCGGGGGCGAAGGCGCTCGTGCGGCTCTGGACTCAGCCAGTGGCGGAGCACCTGCCGACCGACACCGCGGCCCGTGAGCTCGTAGGCGGCCGGCCCGCTGCAGGGATCGTGGCCGAGCCGACCGAGCTCGACATCGTCACCCAGCACAAGGGGGCCGTGCGCTGGCGGATCAAGATCCATGGCCGTGCCTGCCACAGCGCGTTTCCCGAGCGCGGCGACAATGCGATCTATCCAGCCGGCCGCGCCGTGCTGGCGATCGAAGAACTGGCCCGCGAGCTCCTCCGCCGCCGGCCGGATCAGCCGTGCGGACCGCCGACCCTGAGCGTAGGCACGATCCGGGGCGGCACGGGCGTGAATCTCGTGCCCGATCTCGTCGTGCTCGAGATCGACAGGCGGCTGGTTCCCGGAGAATCGCCCCACGACGCCCGCGAGGAATTGATCCGACGGATCGCCACCGCCGTGCCGGGCGCGCGGATCGAGCACGAACTGCCATTCGTGGAGAGTGCCGGGCTGCCGGAGGCGATCGGCGGTGGGTGTGCCGAAGCGATCGAACTGGCCGGCCGCGCGATCGGCATCGAGTGCCGCCGCACCGCGGCCCGCTACGGCACCAACGCCAGCATCTTCGCCGCAGCCGGCGTGCCGAGCGTCGTCTTCGGCCCGGGCTCGATCGCCCAGGCCCACACGGCCGACGAATGGATCGACCTCGACGAGGTGGACGAGGCCGCCCGGATTCTCTGCGGACTCGTGACGGCGTAGTGGCCGCTACCCGCCGCCCAAGAGCTTCGCGATCTCGAGCCCGAGGATGATCGCCACCCCCATCAGCGACTCTCCGGCGATCAGGCCGCTCGAGACGGGCACGATCAAGCGATCGGCGGCCCGCGGATTCGCCTTCGCGACAGTCCAGGCGACGAGAGCGCCTGCGAACATGGCGATCGAATTGAAGGCGGGGATCACGCCGGCGATGCCGAGGCCTGTGGTGGAGGGGAGCCAGGGGCGGAGTCGCTCGGGCCCGAACTCCTCGAGGAGCGTGAGTGCGATTCCGAGCAGGGCTCCCACGGCGATCGCCGCGAGCGCGCCCTCGGGCAGCGCGTGGATGCCCTTGGCGAGCAATTCGGCCACGCCCGCCCACACCTTGGCCGACGGTGCCGGCAGGGCTTCGGAGCCGAGCCGCTCGGGATTCCGCTGCACCACGAACAGATACGCCGGCACGCTCGCGACCGTGCCGGCGAGCACGCCGAAGAGCTGCGAGATCGTCTGGCTGCGGGGATTGCCGCCGAGCAGGTAGCCGCTCTTCAGGTCGGTGAGCAGGTCGGCAGCGTGCGAGGCCGCCCCCGACGTGATCGACGCGGTCATGAGGTTCGTGGTGATGTTCGTGGGCGCGACCACGCCGTAGACGAGTTGCGTGATCTTGCCCATCGCGCCGATCGGGGTGATGTCGGTCTCACCGGTGGCCCGCGCGGC
>JBMLMS010000277.1:0-1957 GCA_049243925.1 Pirellulales bacterium | reverse complement strand
CGCTGCATCATGTGCACCCGCTGCGTGCGGTTCACCCGCGAGGTCTCGGGCACCGGCGAACTGATGGTGACGAGC
Organism: Pirellulales bacterium; assembly: GCA_049243925.1. Lineage (GTDB taxonomy): Bacteria > Planctomycetota > Planctomycetia > Pirellulales > UBA1268 > RGVT01. Next base: position 1,882 of record JBMLMS010000277.1, on the reverse strand, counting down.
CGAGGCGCCAAGGAAGAAATCGACGTCTTCCCGGGTTTCCCGCTCGACAACAAGCTCGCCGGCAATGTGGTCGATCTCTGCCCGGTGGGCGCGCTCGGCGACAAGGATTTTCTGTATCAGCAGCGGGTCTGGTTTTTGAAGCGCGAGGCGAATGTCTGCGGCGGCTGCTCGGCCGGTTGCTCGATCCACACCGAGCACAACCAAGACACCGTCTACCGGCTCAAGCCCCGTGAGAATCCGCATACGAACAAGTGGTGGATGTGCGACGACGGCCGCTATGGCTGGCACCACCTCCATGACCAGTCGCGGGTGCTCGCCGCAGGCCGCCGTCGCGACGTGGCCACGAACGGCCACGGCACACCCGGCGATGCCTTCGAGGCGGTCGAGTGGGCCGACGTGACAACACGGCTGCGGGCCGATCTCAAGGCCGCAGGCCGGCTGGCTGTCGCTGTCTCGCCGATGCTCACGGTCGAAGAGGCCTGGATGCTCTGTGCGATCGCCCGGTCGATCGATCCCGAGGCCTTCCTTGCCGTGGGCCACGTGCCCACGGTCGGTGCCGACGAAGCGTTTCCCGGTGGGTTCACGATCCGCGCGGAGAAATGCCCCAACCGCAAGGGCGTGGAAGCCGTGGTCGCGCTCTTTGATCCCGCGAGCCGCTCCTGGGGCGACCTGCTCGCGCATGTCGAGGCGGGCAACGCCGACGCCGCCTGGATCACCGGCGGCTACCCCGGACCCTGGATCGACGACGCGACGGCTTCTCCCTTCGCGAACCTCGCGTGCGTGGTCGTGCAGGACCTCTTCGATTCGCCCCTCACGAAGCACGCCACGTGGCGGCTGCCCGCCGCAGGCTTCGCGGAGCGAGCGGGCACCTGGGTGAACGTGGCCCACCGGGCTCAGAGCTTCGGGCAGGCGATCAAGCCGCCGGCGGGCGTCTGGCCGGAAGGGCGGCTGTTCTGGAACATGCTCGGCCGCCGCGGGCTCTACGATCCCGTCGCGGTGCGGCAGCAGATCGCGGGCTCGTCGGCCTCGTTTGCGGCGCTCGCCGGTGAGATCCCGGCGCACGGCGTGGACCTCCGCGTGGGGCAGCTCGCATGACCGAATACCTCCCCTCCCTCCCCACGATCGTGGCGCTCGTGAAGATCGGCCTCCTGGTCGGCGGCCTGATGACGGCGGCGGCCTATCTCGTGCTCGTCGAGCGCTGGATGGCGGCCTGGGTGCAGGATCGCAAGGGTCCCAACCGCGTCGGCATTCCGCTCACGAAGGTCCGGCTCTTCGGCCTCGGCCAGCCCCTCGCCGACGGCCTCAAGATCATCCTCAAGGAAGACTTCACGCCCCGGCATGTCGATAAAGTGCTGTACACGGCGGCGCCCCTCGTGATTCTCGCGGCGTCGCTCGCGATCTTCGCTGCGATTCCCTTCGGCAGCTCGCTGCCCCCGATCCCCGCCCTCGGCCTCACGGGTGAGGAGCCGCTGCTCGTGGCCCCTGGCCTCGACGTGGGCGTGCTGTGGGTGTTCGCGCTCTCGAGCATCGCCGTCTACGGCGTACTCTTGGGCGGCTGGGCGAGCAACAACAAGTATGGCTTCCTCGGCGGCCTGCGCTCGAGCGCCCAGCTCGTAGCCTACGAGATTCCGCTGGGCCTCGGCCTCTTGGGCGTGGTGCTCGCGGCCGGGTCGCTCAAGCTCGACACGATCATGAACGCCCAGGCCGACACCGGCGTGTGGTATGCCTTCGCGCAGCCGCTCGGCTTTCTTGTGTTTCTCGTGGCCGCCTTCGCGGAGGCCGCCCGGCTCCCCTTCGATCTGCCCGAGGCCGAGCAAGAACTCGTCGGCGGGTATCACACCGAGTATTCGGGCATCAAACTCCTGCTCTTCCTCGTGGCCGA
>JBMLMS010000276.1:0-3056 GCA_049243925.1 Pirellulales bacterium | reverse complement strand
CCCGAGCCGGGGCGACAAGACAATCGTGAGCCGCACGTCACGCCGAGGCGGCGCGGGTGAGGCGGTCGCGGACGGCCCGCCAGGCGTCGGTGTCGGCGGGCAGGTCGACGACGATCGTGGCGAGGTCGCGCTTGTCGAGGGCGTGGAGCGCAGCGTAGAGCATGGCTGCGTAGGCATCGGGGTCGGTGGGCATCGGCACGATCACGAGATCACGCGAGGCGGCAAGCTGGCGAGTTTCGGGAGCGTCGGCCGTGGCGGTCAGCCAGCCGACGCGTTTGCCGGCCGCGAGCAGAGCAGCCACGCGGTCGGCCGGGTGTGTGGGCAATTCGAGCGGCGTCCGCGGGGCGTAGTGGCGGGCGAGTTGGCCCGGCGACCGCGCCGGGCCGGCATCCGGCGTTTCGCGGTGCGGGTCGACGGGCGCCGACAGAGCCTGCTCGAGCTGCGAGATGGTGACCGGGCCCGGGCGGAGCACGAGCGGCGGTTCGACCGTACAGTCGACCACGGTCGATTCGATGCCGCGTGTGCAGGGGCCGCCGTCGAGGATCAGGTCGATGCGGTTGCCGAGGCTGTCGAGGACGTGCGCGGCGGTCGTCGGGGAGACGGCGAGCGAGCGGTTTGCGCTCGGGGCGGCGAGGGGAGCGGCCAGTTTCTCGATCAACAGCCGGGTGAGCCGGTGCGCGGGGCAGCGGAGGGCCACGGTGGCGCCGCCCGCCGTGACGACGTTGGGAATGCGCGGCCCGCGCGGCACGACGACGGTGACCGGTCCGGGCCAGAGCGCTGCGGCCACGCGATCGGCCGCCACCGGCCAGTCGGCTGCCAGGGTGCGGGCCATGGCGATGTCGGCCACGTGCACGATGAGGGGATTCGTCGCCGGTCTGCCCTTGGCGGCGAAGATCCGTTCGACCGCATCGGCATCGGTCGCGACAGCGGCGAGACCGTAGACCGTCTCGGTCGGAACCGCGACCACTCCGCCGCCTCTGAGCACGTCGATCGCTCGGTCGAGCGCGGCGAGCGTGGCGGGGGGCGGGGCTTGTGCCTCCTGGGGCCAGCGAATCGGAAGCACGTCTGGAAGCGGGCGAGGCATATCCTCAGGTTGCAACGCGGGGCGGGCCTGAGCAAGATGGACGGATCATTCGCCGGTTCCTGGACCCTCCCGCGTGCCTCCATCGCCAGCAGCATCCGTCGCCCCGATCGTCGGCATCGTGATGGGCAGCCGCTCCGACTGGGCCACGCTCAAGCGGGCCGCCGACGTGCTCGCCGAGTTCGGCGTGGCCCACGAGAGCGAGATCGTGTCTGCTCACCGCACGCCCGGCAAACTCGCCGATTACGCCGCCACGGCGGCCGGCCGCGGTCTCAAGGTGATCATCGCGGGCGCCGGGGGTGCGGCACACCTGCCGGGCATGATGGCCGCCCAGACCCACCTGCCGGTGTTCGGCGTGCCGGTCGAAAGCTCGATGCTCCGGGGAGTTGATTCGCTGCTCTCGATCGTGCAGATGCCAGCGGGGGTGCCGGTCGGCACGCTCGCCATCGGGCCGGCCGGGGCTGCGAATGCGGCGCTGCTCGCCGTGGCCGTGCTCGCGCTTGACGACGCGGCGCTCCGGGAGAAACTCCTCGACTACCGTCGACGGCAGACTGCCAGAGTGCTGCTCGACAAGCCCGAGGCCGAGCCCTCCGAATGGTCCGACCGCCCCTCCCAGAAATGACGCCACCACCCGTTTCTCCGGGTGCGACGCTCGGCGTGATCGGGGGCGGTCAGCTCGGGGCGATGTTCGCGATGGCCGCCAAGCGGCTCGGCTATCGTGTCGAGGCGGTGAGCGACGTGGCCGACTGCCCGGCCGCCCACCACGCCGACCGCGTGCATGTCGTGTCGTATGCCGACGCCCCCGCGCTTGCCCGCATCGCACGCGGGCTCGCGGCCGTGACGTTTGAATTCGAAAACGTGCCCGTCGATGCGGCCCGCGCGATGGCCGCCGTCATTCCCTGCCGCCCCGCCCCCGAGGTGCTCTTTACGACGCAGGATCGGTCGCGCGAAAAGGCTTTCCTCACGACGCACGGCTTCGCCTGTGCCCCGCACCGCGTCGTGCGGTCGCGCGGTGAGCTGCACGAAGCAGCCGCGGCCGTCGGCCTGCCGGCCGTGCTCAAGACCGCGGCCTTCGGCTACGATGGCAAGGGGCAGCGCCGCATCGACGCGCCGGCCGAACTCGATGCGGCGTGGCACGCGCTCGGCCCCGCCCCGTGCGTACTCGAGGGCTGGATCGACTTCGACTGTGAAATCTCCGTCGTCGGCGCCCGCGGCCCGTCGGGCGAGACCGCCATCTTCGAGCCCTCGCGCAACGTCCATCGCCATCATATTCTCGACGTTTCGTCGGCTCCCGCCGGGCTATCGGCCCACGTGCTTGATGCGGCCCGCGGCGTCACCGCCCGGATCCTCGAGGCGCTCGATGTCGTGGGGGTGGCCTGTGTCGAGTTTTTCGTGACCTGCTCGGGCGACGTCCTCGTCAACGAGATCGCGCCCCGGCCCCACAACTCGGGCCACCTCACGATCGAAGCCTGTGAGACGAGCCAGTTCGAGCAGCAGGCCCGCGCCCTCTGCGGCCTGCCGCTCGGCTCCACGCGGCAGCGGGCTCCGGCGGCGATGGCCAATCTCCTGGGCGATTGCTGGGCCAAGGGCGAGCCCGACTGGCAGGCGGCCCTCGCCGTGCCCGGCGTGAGCCTGCTGCTCTACGGCAAGTCAGATCCGCGGCCGGGCCGCAAAATGGGCCACCTCACCGCGCTCGCCCCGACCGTCGACGAAGCGATCGCGAACGTGACCCGCGCCCGCTCACTCGCCTGCCGCACGATGTAGGACAGGCTTCAGCCTGTCGTGTCCTCGATTGGCCTTAGCCGGCTCGGGGCTACCCCGTACCGTCTCGCCGGACGTTCGCCTCCGCCCTCCAGGCTCCGGCTCACTCGGATTTGCCTGCGCTGCGCCATCCATGGCTTCGCTGGTCAAATACGCCGGCTCAACGGCAGGGGTAACCCCTCGCCTCCCCGTCTGGAAGCCCGAGGCGTGAGCC
>JBMLMS010000275.1:0-3446 GCA_049243925.1 Pirellulales bacterium | reverse complement strand
GCATCTGCGCGAGGGCGAGGGCGGTGCTTTCGAGTTGGCCAAGCTTCCTGGGCATTGAGGTACTCTATTTCTCGACAATTGCCTGCGAAGCAATAATCGGAAAATACCATACCTTGCCGCCGTCGCGAAAGTCCGCTTGCGTTTGGGTTAACCAAACGCAAGCGCCCTCCAGCCCACGCCCTTGCCCTGCCGATACCACCCAGGGCATAATTGCCTCATCGCGATTGGCGGCTGTCAGGGGCCTGCCGATCGCCAGGCGGGCACCGTCTCAGTGGCAGGCCTTCTCGCTTCCCGCTCGCCGCTCACTGTGCGCGAAATTCGCGGCGCGGCAGAATATGATTTCCCTAGGAGGGCCTCCCGGGGACGTCGACCGATTGCCCCCGTTGAGCCTCCGCCAGGAATCCCCATGAGCACGGCCGCCCCATCCCCGATGCACGCGCAAGTGGAGAAGCTGCTGAAAGTGGCCGTCGACAACGGCGCCACTGAGCTGCGGCTCTCCGGCGGCGTGGCCCCGATGCTCCGCATCAACGACCAGCTCCGCCCCCTCAAGACCCGCCCGATCCCCACCGAAGAAGTGACGGCCATGGCGGAGGCGATCATGCCGCCCCATGCCGACCCGGCCAAGTTTTTCTTCGCCGGCAACGGCGGCCGCTATGTGGGCTCGCTGATCGACAACTCGGGCACGAAGGTGCTCGTGCTCCGCCCCACCGACGAAGCCGAGCCCGAGCCCACGAACTTCATGGCCGACGCCCCGCTCGAGCTCGACATCCAAAAAGAAGACAAGGGCGTGGCCCTGCCCCCCGATGCCGCGGGCGAGCAGCAGATCGTGCAGCCCAAGGTGGCCACGGGCACGATCCAGATCGACAAGCTCCTCACGGCCGCCGTGAAGAGCGGCGTGAGCGACATCCACATCACGGCCGGCCTGCCCCCCGTGTTTCGCGTCGACGGCCACATGAAGCCGCAGCAGACAAAGGTGCTCACCCCCGACGACACCAACGGCCTCATGAAGGCGATCACGCCCGAGCGCTGCCAGGCCGAGCTCGCCGAGAAGGGCGGCTCCGACTTCGGCTTCGCCTTCGGCGACATGGCCCGGTTTCGCGTGAGCGTGTTCAAGCAGCGCGGCAGCGTGGCGATGGTTTTGCGGCAGATTCCCAACAAGATGCTCACGCCCGAGCAGCTCGGCGTGCCCGAGGTCTGCAAAAAGATGGTCACGCGGCCCCGCGGGCTGTTTCTCGTGACGGGCCCCACGGGCTCCGGCAAATCGACCACGCTCGCCAGCCTGATCGACTTCATCAACAAGAACTACGACCACCACATCATCACGATCGAAGATCCGATCGAGTTTTATCACTACTCGCAGAAGAGCACGGTGAACCAGCGCGAGATCGGCAACGACGTGCCGAGCTTCTCCGAGGCCCTCCGCCGCGCCCTGCGGCAAGACCCCGACGTGATCCTCGTGGGCGAGCTCCGCGACCTCGAAACGATCGAGGCGGCGATCTCGGCGGCCGAGACGGGCCACGTGGTGTTTGGCACGCTCCACACCTCGAGCGCCCAGGGCACGGTCAACCGCATCATCGACGCCTTCCCGACGAACCAGCAGGAGCAGGTGCGCACGCAGCTCTCCACGGCGATCATCGGCGTGGTGAGCCAGGCGCTGATCCCGAAGATCGGCGGCGGCCGCTGCGCCGCCTACGAGATCCTCGTGGTCACGCCCGCCATCGGCAACCTGATCCGCGAGAACAAGACGTTTCGCATCAACTCAGCGATCCAGACGGGCGCCAAGCTCGGCATGCAGCTGCTCGACGACCACCTCTTCAAGCTCTGGAACGAAAAGAAGATCCGTGAAGAAGACGCCCTGGCGAAGGCCCAGAGCGTGGACGATCTCGCCAAGCGCATCGCGAATGCGAAGCGCGGCGTGTACGACGACGAACCCTCCCGTAGAGACGACCACTAACCCCGACGATGTCGGACACCATGTAGGACAGGCTTCAGCCTGTCACCAAACACAACGCCCCGACCCCAAAGTAGGACAGGCTTCAGCCTGTCACCAACACAAACGCCCGACAGGCTAAAGCCTGTCCTACGTGCATCATGGCTCTCAAAAAGCTCGGTCAAATCCTCATCGACCTCGGTCTCATCGACGAGACCCAGCTCGAAACCATGCTCGAAGAGCAATCCTCGCGCGGCGGCGAGCTGATCGGCCGCGTGGGCGTGTCGCTCGGCTTCTTCACCGACGAGCAGCTCGGCGAGGCCCTGGCCGAGCAGTGGAACACCACGTTCGTCACGCTCTACGACCGCGAGATCAAGCCCGACGTGCTCCACCTCGTGAGCGAGCCGATGGCCCAGCTCTACCGCGTGATTCCGCTCGCGCTCGAGGGCAACAAGCTCACCGTCGCCTCGGCCGAGCCGCAGAAGATGCAGATCGCCGACGAGCTCCGCACGTTTCTCGGCTACGACATCCACATCGTGGTGGCCACGGAGCCCGAGATCCAGAAGACGATCGAGAAGTTTTATTCGGCCGACACCGAGAGCGTGGAATCGCTCGTCGACGATCTCGAGCACGACACAGCCCTCGCCGCCCAGGCCGCGGCCCTCGGCAAGGAGGGGCCGACAGACCTCACCGGCGCTGAGGCCCTCGCCGAAAGCGCCCCTGTGCGCAAGCTCTTGAACATGGTGCTTTTGCTCGCGATCCGCGACGGCGCGAGCGACATCCACTTCGAGCCCTTCGAGCATGAGTTTCGCATCCGGCTGAAGGCCGACGGCGTGCTCCAGGAGATGGTGCCGCCGCCCAAGCATCTGGCCTTCGCGATCACCACGCGGATCAAGGTGATGGCCAATCTCGACATCGCCGAGCGCCGCCTGCCGCAAGACGGCCGCATCGAGCTGAACGTCGGCGGCCATCCCGTCGATCTCCGCGTGAGCGTCCTGCCCACGCTCTTCGGCGAGAGCGTGGTGATGCGGGTGCTCGACCGCGGCGTGGTCTCGCTCTCGCTCGACAAGCTCGGCATGGACGACGGCATCAAGCGCAAGTTTCGCGACGTGATGAAGCGGCCCAACGGCATCATCCTCGTCACGGGCCCCACCGGCTCCGGCAAGACGACCACGCTCTATTCGGCCCTCTCCGAGCTCAACGACGTGGAAGACAAGCTGATCACCACGGAAGACCCGATCGAATACGACATCGACGGCATCGTGCAGGTGCCGATCGACAACGAGCTCGGCAACACGTTCGCCGCGATCCTCCGGGCCATCCTCCGCCAAGATCCCGACCGCATCCTCGTGGGCGAGATCCGCGACACCGAAACGGCCGAGATCGCCGTGCAGGCCTCGCTCACCGGCCACATGGTGTTTTCCACGCTCCACACCAACGATGCCCCCTCCACGGTCACCCGCCTCCGCGACATGGGCGTGCCGCCGTTTCTGATCACGGCCACGGTGGAGGCGAT
>JBMLMS010000274.1:0-1261 GCA_049243925.1 Pirellulales bacterium | reverse complement strand
CATCAGCATCGGCCCGGAGCCCGTCCTGGCCGCCCATGCCCCGTCCCCGCCTGCAGCGGGCAGCCACTGCCCGGCGAGAGAAGGTTCAGCTCCGCATTAGGGAACAGAGTTTTTTTCCACATACAAGCGCACACATACGCATATGCGTATGGAGCCAGGGGGCCCGCGAAGGGAGCATCGCGGCGCGCGCCGGCGGGCGCCCGGGCGCCAGGGGGGGGCGTGCACCCCGCCCGGGGCCCGGCCCGACACCGCCGCGGCGACGGCAGGCCCGTGCTTGCGGGCGATGAGCGAGTCGGGCTCACGGGCCACCTGCCGCAGAAAGCCGCGTACGATCGCGTCGGCCAGATCGTGGCCCGCGGCCAGTTCATGCTCGAGGTCGGCTACGAGGCCGTCGAACAGCGGGCCGTAGCCGTGGGCCCACAGCCGTGCGACGGAATCGTGGGGGGCGGCAGCCCGCATCGCCGCGAGCAGGTCTGCCGGCGGTTCGCCGGCGACGTCCCAGCGGTCGCGGGTGCCCATGCCTCCCGGCCGCGCCGCCCCGATGGCCTGCCAGCAGTCGCGGGCATCGGCCGGGCCGAGCCCGGCGAGCACCTGCGCCACGGCCGTGGGCGTGAGCGGCGTGCCATCGGGCACCGCCGCCAGCGGCGCGACGACGAGCACGATGCCGAGATTGGCGTTCGAGCGAGTCACCTGCCGTGAGGCCTCGACCGCCGCGCGGATCGTGGCCCCCAGCGGGCGGTGGGGCGCGACGTCGAGATGGGGAGCGATCGCGGCGCCCGCCGCCACGAGCTCGGCATACGAGAGGTCGTGATAGTCGACGCCTGGATGGACGTTGCCCGGCTTGGGGGCCGAGGCTTCGAGCGCGCAGGCGACGGCCGCGCACCAGCCACGGGTTCCGGGTGCCCAGGGGTGCGTGATGGATGGATCAGCCATGTGTGGTTTGCGTGTGAAACCGGGCCCGGCCTGCGACTGCAGCGTCTCACAAGGTACACTTCGCGAACGGTCCCACCACGCCTCCTTTCAGCCCCACCTCATGGCCACCGACGCCGTCCCGCCTCCGCCCACCTTCGGTCCCGAGTGCTTCCTCAACCGCGAGCTGAGCTGGCTCGAATTCAACCTCCGGGTGCTCGAGGAGGCGGAGAATCCAGAAAACCCGCTGCTCGAGCGGCTCAAGTTTCTCGCGATCTTCAGCTCGAACCTCGACGAATTTTTCATGGTCAGGGTTTCGGGGCTGCGCGAGCAGGCGTTCGGCGAGAGCGCC
>JBMLMS010000273.1:0-7247 GCA_049243925.1 Pirellulales bacterium | reverse complement strand
GGAGAGCCGTCGCCTCAGCCGGCGAGCCGGCGCACGACAGGCTGGTCGGCAGCGCTGCCTGGCAGCACATACTGCATGAGATACGCGTCTTCGGTCGTATCCTGATAGAAGTCCTTGAGCACCGAGGTCGCGCGGTAGCCCAGCGAGCGGAAAAACAGCTGGGCCGGGAGGTTGCGCTCACGCACCTCGAGCACAATCTTGTCGCGGCGTTCGGGGCTGAGCTTCGCCACGAGTTTGTCCATCATCTGCATACCGATGCCGAGGCGGCGGTGAGAGCGACGTACGGCGAAGTTGATGACGTGCAGCCGGGAGCGGTGCAATTCGTAGATCATGAAGGCCACGATCGAGTCGGCGATCTCGGCCACCATGCCGATGCAGTTCCGCTGCCGCATGCAGCGGGTGAAGTCGTCGTCCGACCAGGGAAACTCGAAGGCTTCCTGCTCGATCTCGAGCACCTCCGCCATGTCGCGCCGGATCATCCACCGCACATGAATCTGCAGCCGATCACGTTCCGTCGTCGTCACGATCGCATCACTCCACTGGGGCGTGTGTGGGTTTTGTCAGGGCGGGAACCGTAGCAGCCACCCGGCGTGCGGCCAAGGCTTCTTCCCGGCCGCTCACGGGCCTTTTTTTCCGGCAACCCTGCCTTGACCGGCCGACACGCCGACTCCTACCCTCCCCGCCGCTTCCCGCACCCCGCACACCCTCCCAGGCACGGTCGCCGATGCGCACGCCTCTCTCCATTCTGTGTGTCGCCGCCACGGCCTGCGTGATCGCGGCGGGCTGCGCCGGCCCCGCGATTCGCAGCCAGAGCCCGGAAGTGGCGGCTCTCGTGACCCTCGAAGCCGACACCAAGCTCGTGGGCGATTACACCGCACCGTGGGGTCTCAACCCACAACGCATCGAGCGGGCCGCGCTCGTCACCGGCCTGTCGGACAGCGGCTGCGATCCGCCGCCCGGGCTCCAGCGTCAGCAGTTGATGGCCGACATGCAGGCCCGCGGCGTGGTGGAGCCCAACAAACTCCTCGCTTCGAAGTCGACGGCGCTCGTCTGGGTGCATGCCTATCTGCCGCCGGGCGTCCGGAAGGGGGATCGGTTCGACATGTATGTCGAGGTGCCCCCCGACAACGACACCACGAGCCTCGATGGCGGCTGGCTGATGGAGACCCGGCTTGCGGAGATGGCCGTGCTCGGCAACAAGGTTCGCGATGGCCATGTGCTCGGCATCGCCGAGGGGCCGCTGCTCGTCGATCCGGTGTCTCAGGGCACGCTCGACTCGGTGGCCAAGCTCCGGGCCCGCGTGCCCGGCGGCGGCGTCTCGCTCACCGACCGCTCGATCGGGCTGATCCTCGGGCCTGAGCACCGATCCGTGGCTCTCTCGAAGCGGATCGGCGACTCCATCAACAAGCGATTTCACGCGGTCATCAAGGGCACGAAGCGCGGAGTCGCCACGCCGAAGACGGATCGCTTCATCGATCTCGAAGTGCCGTCCGTCTACAAGAACAACCTCCCCCGCTTCGTGCGGGTGGTGCGATGCGTGGCCGTGGTCGAACCGCCCGCCGGGCGGCATGCGCGGCTCGAACTCCTCGCCCGTCAACTCGCCGATCCTGTGACGGCGCCCGCGGCGACCTTGCGCCTGGAGGCGCTCGGCAAGGAGGCGGTGCCGACGCTGCGCGAAGGCCTCGACGCCAAAGACGCCGAAGTGCGGTTCGCGGCAGCCGAGGCCCTTGCCTACCTCGGCGAATCCGTGGCAGCCGAACAGCTGGCCGAGGCAGCGGCGACGCTGCGGAGCGCCCGCCCCGCCGCACTCGCGGCGCTCTCGGTCATCGACGATGCCAACGGCCTCGATGCCCTGCAGCGTCTCCTGGCCAGCACGAGCGCCGAAACCCGCTACGGCGCCTTCCGCGCCCTGTGGCGCATGGATCCATCGGCACCCCTGATTCGCGGAGAGCGTCTGGGCGACGCCTGTTCGCTCCACGTGCTCGACGTCGAAGGCCCACCGCTGATCCACGCCACCCGCAGCCTGCGTCCGGAGATCGTATTGTTTGGCGCAGCCCATCCGTTGGCGGACGGGCTGCGGGCCGAGGCGGGCTCCTCGATCGTCGTGGTGGTGGAGGGGACCACGGCCACGGTGAGCCGCTTCCTCCCCGGCGAGCCCGACGAACATCGTGAAACGCCCGCCCGCGTCGAGGCGGTCGTCCGCGCGATCGTCGAACTCGGCGGGTCGTACCCCGACGCGATCCAGTTTCTCCAGCACGCCAGCTCCGCGCGGTGCCTCGACAGCCGCCTGGCCTTCGATGCCCTTCCCGACGAAGACGACGGCCGCATGACGGTGCACGAGGAAGCCTCCCGCCAAGACCGCGACGTGCCGCTCGACAACGACACCGCAGACACCGCACCGTCAGGCTCCCGAAGCCAACGCACGGACGAGTCTTCATGACCAGGCTCAAAGCGCTCGAACTGTTCGGCTTCAAGAGCTTCGCCGACCGGACCCGCTTCGAGTTTCCCGAGGGCATCACGGTCGTCGTCGGGCCGAACGGTTCGGGAAAATCCAACGTCGTCGACGCCCTCAAGTGGGTGCTGGGCGAGCAGTCTGTCCGCAGCCTTCGCGGCCGCGACATGACCGACGTGATTTTCGCCGGATCGGTCTCGCGCAAGCCGCTCAATGCCGCCGAGACGTCGCTCGTGTTCGACAATTCGGCCCGCCAGCTGCCGCTCGACACCGACGACGTGCAGATCACGCGCCGGGTCTACCGCAGCGGTGAGAGTGAATACCTCGTCAACGGTGCCGTGTCGCGTCTCCGCGACATCCGCGAGTTGCTCTCCGGAACGGGTGCGGCGACGGAGGCCTACAGCGTGATCGAGCAGGGCCGCGTCGACGCGCTGCTCGTCGCCTCGGGCCGCGATCGCCGCGCCGTATTCGAGGAGGCCGCCGGCATCACCCGATTCCGCGTTCGTCGCGCCGAGGCGCTCCGGCGGCTGGAGCGAGCCGAGCAAAACCGCCAGCGGCTCGCCGACATCGTCGGCGAAGTCTCCGCGCGGCTGGAAACCGTGAAACACCAGGCCGCCCGCGCCCGACGCTGGCGGCAGATGACCGAACGGCTGCGGGTGCTGCGTGTGACGGCCGCCACCGCCGATTTGACCGCGGCCGACACGCTCGTCGGCACCGTCGAGACCCGGCTGGCCGATCTCGCCGCCGGACTCGCGGCGGCCGAGTCTGCGGCGGCGAGTGCGGCCGCGCAAGTCGCGAGCGTCGAAGAACGCCACCAGATTCTCGAGCCGCAGCTCGCGGCGATGCACGGCCGCTATGCGGAAGACCGCCGCGCCTCGGCCGCGGCGGAAGCGACGGTCGCACTGCTGCGGCAGCGCCACCGCGAGCTCGATGTCGATATCGGGCGTGTGGCGGATGAATTGCGCACGGTCGTCCAGCGGCAACGAACGGCGGGCGCGGCGCTGGCGGAGGCCCTCGCCCGGGCCGAGGCCGCGGCGGCGGAGCACGAGCGGATCGAGGCCGACCTCGCCGCTCGCGACCAGTCGGCCGCCGGGGCGCATGAGTCGTTGACGACACTCCGGCAGCGGCTCGCCGAACAGTCGGCCCGCGTGACCGACCTCGAGCGGCTTCTGCGCCGCGTCGAGTCGGAGTCGCAGCGATCCTCGATGCGAGCCGACGAAGCCCGCCGACTCGCCGATGGTCACCGCGGCACGGTAGCCGCCGCCCACGAAGGCCTCGCACGTCTCATCGAGGCCGCGGCCGGCCGCGACGGGGCCATCGCGGCACTCGAGCAGCGATTTCGCGACACGGTGCATGAACTGGATCGCTGCGACTCGATGCTCCGCGAGCGGGCCACGCTCGTCGAGGCCGCCTGGCACGACCTCGCAGGCTGGCGGGCCAAGCTCGAAGCCTGTCGTGAGCGCCGCCTGCTGCTGGAGGAGATCAGCGGCCGCCATGAAGGCCTCTCGGAAGCGGCGCGGACGCTGCTCGGCACCGAGGCCGCGGCGATTCCCGGGCTCCACGGCGTGGCCGGCGAGCTGATCGAGGCACCGCTCGAATGGGCCACGCTCGTCGACATCGTGCTCGGCAGCCGCGCGCAAGGCCTCGTCGTCGACTCGATCGACGACGTCATCCGGTGGTTCCGGCTCTGGATGGATACGCCGGCTGCCCAGGCGGTGCTGGCGACCGGGGGTCGGATCGCCTTTCTGCCGGCGCACGCCGCGAACCACGCTCCGCCCGAGACGGATCTCCAGGGCCATCCGGGGGTCATTGGCCGCCTCGACCGGCTGATCGCGGCCGGAGGCGTGGGCGCCGCGCCCGATGCACCGCTCGCATTGGTACCCGGGCTGCTCGCCCGGGTGTGGGTGGTCGAGCAACTCACCCACGCCCACGCACTCGTCCGTGAGGCGCCTTCCGGCACGATCGTGGTCACGCGGAGCGGCCAGTGCCTCTCGGTCGACGGCTCGTTCGAGGTGGGCGTGCCCGCAGCAGCCCACGGCCTCGTGGCCCGGCGCAGTGAGCTGCGATCGCTCCGCGACCGCGACGCCGAGCTGCAGGGCACGGTGGCCGCGGCCGAGGCCCGGATCCGGGCGCTCCAGGCCGAAATCACCGAACTCCAGGCAGACTCTCAGCGGCTGCAGGCCCGCCGCCAGCACGACGCCGAGGCCCTGGCCTCGTCGCGTTCCGAGGCCACCCGCTTGGGCCGAGACTGCGAGGCCGCCCGCACGGCGATCGTGGCGGCCGAACAGACGGCCCTCGATGCCGAGCGGCAGGCCGCCAGCCTCGTGCAGGCCCGCGACCAGGCCGAGGCTCTGGTGGAGAAGCACCGTCTCGACCTTGCAGCCGCGATCCGCGACACCGCGACCACGTCGACCACGCTCGACGAACTCGACCGCGACCGCGGCGAAGTGCTGGCCGAGATCAATCGCCTGCGCGTGGCCCGCGCCTCCTCGAGCGCCCGCCTGACGGCCGACCGCGAGAGTGTCGAGGCACGGCATAGCGATCGCGACCTCGCCGCACGCGACGTCATCGCCGCCCGAGAACGTCTCGCTGCCACCGCACGCCGCCGCGAGGAGTTCGAACTCGAGCTGCTCGACGCGGGGAGCGTGTTTGCCGAAGCGACGCTCGCCGCCGAACGCTCCGCCGCATACCTCGCCGACCTGACCGCCTCCCGAGACGCTCTCGCGGCCGATCGACATGCCGCCACCGCCCTGGCCGAGCAGTCGCGGGCGACAGCCGCCGCTCTCGGCGATTCGATCCACGCCCGTGAACTCGAGGCGGGCGATGCCCGGCATCACCGTTCCCGGATTCTCGAACGCATCCGCGACGAATACGACATCGATCTGGAAGCCGAACGCACCGCGGGCACCGTCTCGATTGCCCCCGCGGAGGGCGAGACGATCCCCGCCGACAAGGCCGAGCTCGAGGCCGAGATCGAGACACTCCGCAAAAAGCTGGCCGGCATGTCGACCGTCAACCTCGAGGCGCTGGCCGAGGCCGACGAGCTCGCACGGCGCCTGGCCACGCTCGAGGCGCAGTTGGCCGACGTCACCAATGCGAAGCAGTCGATCGAGGAGTTGATCTCGCGGATCGACGAAGAGAGCCGCCGCCTGCTCGGGGAGACGATCGAGACGGTGCGGGGCTACTTCCGCGAACTCTTCGAACGGGTGTTCGGCGGCGGTGAGGCCGACGTGGTGCTCGAACCCGGCGTCGACCTGCTCGAGACGTCGGTGGAGATCGTAGCCCGGCCTCCGGGCAAGGAACCGCGGAGCATCTCGCTGCTCTCCGGAGGCGAGAAGACGATGACCTGCGTCGCGCTGCTGCTGGCCATCTTCCGATCGCGGCCGAGCCCGTTCTGCGTACTCGACGAGGTTGATGCCGCCCTCGACGAGGCGAACGTCGACCGGTTCGTGGGCGTGCTCCGGGATTTTCTCTCGTCGACCCAGTTCATCATCGTGACGCATTCGAAAAAGACGATGGCCTCCGCCAACACGCTCTACGGCGTGACGATGGAGGAGCCCGGCGTGTCGAAACGGGTGTCGGTGCGGTTCGAATCGACCGTCGCCCAGGCCGGCACCCACAGCGGCTCGCGTGCGGCAAAAGCGGCCTGAAAACCGGATTTCTCGCCGTCGTGAGCCCTGCAGCCACGCCCCGGACACCCGTCACCACCGGCGCCTTCCGGAAGAACGGCTCAAGTCTCACCACTGGATCTTTCGATCTACCCTCCTGGACGGTCATGCCGCGAACGTGTCTCGGTGCAATCCGGGAAACGCCAGCGGGATGGAAGCAGGGGGGGATACCTGCGAGTCGTGGCGTCCGACGGCGACGCGCCCTTGATCGGGCGCACCGACGTCGGTGCCTCTCTCATGCCCCCTCCGCGCTTCGCGCCGGCCTTCGTGGGGCATCGACGACGCGGTCGATCCCACGGTGAAGTGCCGCGTCACAGGGGGGCTGTGTTCCGCTGCCCAGAAGGGGCGGGCTGGCCAAATCGTTTCCGGACACAAAAGATCGAAATGGAGTAAGAAGCGATGAAGGTTTTCACGACAGGCCAGGTCGCCAAAATCTGTAAAGTTGCTCCCCGCACGGTGAGCAAGTGGTTCGATTCCGGTCGCCTCAAGGGCTACCGCATTCCCGGTTCGCAAGACCGGCGGATTCCGCGTGAATACTTGATCAAGTTCCTCAAGGAGCACGGCATGCCGCTGGGCGACCTCGAGGACGAGGCGATGGCCAAGGTGCTGCTCGTCGGCCAGGATCAGGTGCTCATCGAAAACCTCAAGAAGCACCTCCCGGTCGAGCGGTCGTTCAAGATCCAGGTCGCCGCGAGCGGCTTCGAGGCGGGCATTCAGGCCGAGAGCTTCCACCCCGACTGCATCGTGGTGGACTACTCGATCGGCCGGATTGATGCCCAGCAGATCTGCCAGAACCTCCGCCGGAATCCCGAGTATGCCGACACGATCGTGATCGCCCTGCTGCCTGACGACGGCTCGCAGATCACGGTCGATCGTGCCCACGTCAACGAGAGCTTCAAGAAGCCGTTCGACGTGGCCCTGCTCGCCGAGCGGCTCCGCACCCTGATCGGGGCCCGCAAAGAGCTGGTCTGACCCGCGACACTGCTTCGACTCCATTCCCGCGGCCCGGTGCGACCCAAGCGCACCGGGCCGCGGCGTTTTGCGCCGAGTCAGCACGCCCAAGCCGGCTTCGGGCTCCCCATATCCCGTCGCCGGACGTTCGCCTCCGCCCTCCAGGCTCCGGCTCA
>JBMLMS010000272.1:0-2650 GCA_049243925.1 Pirellulales bacterium | reverse complement strand
CCCGAGTTCGGGGCCGATGACGTGCACGATGCCCTGATCGGCGTCACCCAAATCGAAGAGCCGGACGCCGAATTCACGGCAGTTGGCCCGCAGCGTGTCGATCTGTTGCTTCGACACCGCGTCGGCGATCGGCAGCCGCCGGTCGGTCGTGGGGACGTTGTGATCGGGCGTGGCGAAGGTGGCCTCGGGGCGGCGGACGCGCCGCCCGGCGAGTCGCAGGCCCTCGAAGGCCTGGGGGCTCGTCACCTCATGCACGAGGTGACGGTCGATGTAGAGCATCGGCTGCTCGCCGGCGGGGGCACTGACGAGGTGCTCGTCCCAGATTTTTTCGAGCAGGGTGCGTGGCTTCGTAGACATGCCACTCAATGTAACCATGGCGGGGCGATGTCGCCACCGGTCGCTACGCCGCCCGCCGCTGGATCGTGCGAGCGGCAAGCTCGTCGATCCGCCGTTTGTCGACCGGCCGCCAGACCGACTTCCCACCGTCGAGGGATTCCGCGAACACGGTCGTGCGGTCGTTCACGACCCGCTGGATGAAGAACCAGCTGCGGTCGAGATGCCGTGGATCGTTGTCGGCGGCGACGAGCACCATGTCGAACACCCCGAGATGGTTGCACAGCCGGCCAAGCGAGGTGTCGACGTTGCCCGGCACGAGCTGCACTCTCGCCAGTGCGTGGAGCCTTTGATGGGCCTGCTTCAGCGTCACACCCGGCGGATCACCGGGCAGCCGGCCTTCGAAGCGGTCGAGCCCCACGTAGTGCACAGGTTCGCCGCCAGCAGCCCCCGCCAGCGACAGCATGCGTTCGGTGCGGCGGAGCATACCGAGCCCGAGCTCGAGGATCCTTTTCGGACGCGCCTGGAGCACGAGGCGGTGAATCGCCCGCTCGCCTGCCGGCTTCGACAACCGGGTGAGCCACAGCGTGCCGAACCAACCGAGCTTCTTCATGACACCCCTGCCACCGAATCCGGCCGCCCATCGGCCTAGGGAGACGTCGGCAGGATCGTGCGGCCGCCTTCAATCGGTGCGGCCCGTCCGGCAGAGTTTGCCTGAGGCTGGCAGACCGCAGAACACGTCTGCCGCCCCGCGATGCGGTCGACTCAGTGGCAAAAGGCCACGGAAGGCGTTGCTCCCGGCCTTTATTTTTGAACTGCCTGGCCGTCGCCGCGGATCTGCTCGAGGGCACGGCTGGCCGCCGCTCGGACGGCGGGGAGCGGATCTTCCTCGGCGACGAGTTCGAGGAGCGGGATGGCTTCGGCCGCGGCGGGGCCGATGTCGCCGAGTGCCACGGCGGCTTCGAGGCGGGCGAGATCACGTCCATCACGAAGCGCCTTGCGGAGCAGTGGGATGGCCGACTGAAAAAGTGACCGGTTGTCGGGCTCGATCTTGAGGCTCGCCCACGTGGCGACCGTGGCCATCAGTTCGTCGTTCGACGATGCCAGGCCGGCGAGGGCGGCGGTCGCGGATTTCGCCGCAGGCCCGATCCGGCCGAGCGCGTAGGCCGCAGCGTAGCGGATGCCCGGCGGGCCGTCCGTGGAGGAGAGCAGCGACTCGAGCTGAGGAACGGCCTCCGCGGCCGCCGGGCCGATCGCCGCGATGGCGATCGCGGCATCGCCGCGATGGGAGGGATCGGGATCGGCGAGGGCCACGATGAATGAGTCGAGAGCATCCTTCGACACCGGGCCGATCGCGCTGAGAATCTCCATCGCGATGCTGCGAACCTCAGGGTCACCGAGCGCTTTTTTCAGAGCATCGACGGCGAGCGGGCCTTCGCGGACCAGGGCCGCCGCAGCCGCCTCACGCACGTCGGGAGTGCCGCTCGACAACAGCCGGATGAACTCCTCCGCGATCCGCTTCTCGGTCGCGTCGTCGATGCTGTCGCACAGATCGGAGAGCGCCGAGATGGCGGCCGTCTGTACGCCCGGCTCGGGGCTCGCGAGACCGGCGGTGAGTTTTTCCACCGCTGCATTCACGAGCGACGCATCGTCGGGATGAATGCGGGCGCGGGCCCAGGCGGCGATCGCGGACAGCAACGGGTCGGCGTCACCGGCCGCTTTTTCGAGCGAGGCATCGACACCCTTGGCCCGCAGTTTGCCGAGCGCGAATGCAGCGGCAAACGTCAAAGGACTCTCGGGGGTATCGAGCGCCTTGGCGATCTCGTCGGCGGCGCCGAGGGCGGGCTCGCCGATCGCCGCGAGTGCCATGATCGCCTGCATGCGTTCCTCCGGCTCGCCGGTCGCGATACCGGCCTGGAGGCTGGGGACGGCGGGGGCTGCGGCGGCGCCAATTTCGGCGAGCGCCACGCTCGCCCAATAGCGCGACTTCGGATTCTCGAGCGCCTTGATGAGGAACGGAACGGCCTCGCCGCCCATGTCCGCCAGCGAGTGCAATGCGGGCAACACGACCGACGGATCGGCGTCGGAAAGTCGCTCGCTCACGAGCGGTGCGAACCGATCGATGTCGGGCTCGAGCTTCGCAATGGCCCGCAACACCGCCCGCCGCACCCGTGGGTCGGGATGCGTCATTTTGGCGACGAGCGCGGTGGCCGCCGCTTCATACGCGGCCTTGTCGACCTCCGGCATGTCCGCCGCCTCGTCGTCGGCACGCATCAGGCCGATGGCCGCAGCGGCCTGCGTCACCACGATCGGGTCG
>JBMLMS010000271.1:0-10355 GCA_049243925.1 Pirellulales bacterium | reverse complement strand
GAGCCCATCCAGTCGCGCATCGCCTCGTTGATCGCGTCGCGGAGCGTGCGGGAGCCGCTCTCGACGGGCCGCACCTCGGCCCCCATGAACCGCATGTTGCGCACGTTGGGCGCCTGGCGGCGGACGTCCTCGGCTCCCATGTAGACCACGCAGTCCAGACCGAATCGGGCGCAGGCCGTGGCCGTCGCCACGCCGTGCTGGCCGGCGCCGGTCTCCGCGATGATCCGCCGCTTGCCCATGCGGATCGCGAGCAGGCCCTGGCCGAGCGTATTGTTGATCTTGTGCGCGCCGGTGTGGCTGAGGTCTTCCCGTTTGAAATAGATCTGGGCGCCGCCGGCATACTCCGTGAGCCGCTTGGCGAAGAGCAGGGGAGTAGGGCGGCCGACGAAGGCGGAGAGCAGGGCGTCGAGCTCTGCCTGGAAGGTCGGGTCAGCCACCGCCAACGCATATTCCCGCTCCAGCTGGTCGAGCGCGGCCGAAAGTGTCTCGGGCACGTAGCGGCCGCCGAATCTCCCGAAACGGCCGAGGGCGTCAGGAACGCTGGAGAGCGCGGGGGCGGCTGGCATCGGGCGGTTCCTCGATCGGTGGGCTTGCCGGGGACGTGCACGTCGGGCTCGTTCGATTGTAGCCTGACGGTCCCACGCCACCATCCGGACCGCGCCCTATGCCCGAACTGCCCGAGGTCGAGACGATGCGTCGCGGCATCGCCGCCATCGCCGGAGCGCGAATCGTGGCGGCGGAGTTTCCGCGGAGCCGGGTGCGGCCGCTCTCAATTCAACCCCGCCCCGCGGTGCTCGGCCGCCGGCTCGCAGAATGCACGATTACGGCGGTGCTCCGGCGCGGCAAGCGGATCGTGCTCGAACTGGCCGGCGACTCAGCGGCCGACACCCGCTGGCTGGCGATCGAGCCCCGCATGACGGGCCTGATGCTCGTCACCGATCCGCCGTCGCCAGAGCATGTGCGGCTGGTGCTGCACCTCGCGCGCACGCCGCGCCGTGGCCTGCCGGCGCGGGTTCTGTTTTGGGATCGACGCGGCCTGGGCACGATCCGGCTCCATGACCGGGCCGGGCTCGAGGCCGCGTGTGGCCCCGAGAAGCTCGGGCCCGACGGCCTGGAGGTCTCAGGCAGCGAGCTCGCCGCGCGGCTGGGTGAGTCGCGCCGGGCAGTGAAGGTGGCCCTTCTCGATCAGCGGGCGGTCGCCGGCATCGGCAACATCTATGCCGCCGAGATTCTCTTTCGCGTGGGCATCGATCCGCGGACGCCCTGCCGCCGGCTCACGCGCGACGCCTGGGAGCGAATCGCAACCGCGACCCGCGACGTGCTCGCCGAGGCGGTGCGGCTCGAGGGTTCGTCGATCGACGACGAAACCTACCGCACCGCCGACAACCGATTCGGCCGCTTTCAACACGAGCACCGCGTCTATGGCCGTGAAGCCAGTCCTTGCACCGCGTGCGGCGGGGCCGTCGTGCGCATCGTGCAGGCCCAACGGGCCACGTTCTTTTGCCCTGCGTGCCAGCGGCGGCCCGGTGGACGCCGCCACCGCCGTATGGCGGCGTCCTGACGGATGCCATATTCTGAAGCGATCTCTGGAGACCATTCCATGCCGAGCCACCAGCGAACCATCACCCGCCGACGTCTCCTCGCCGCGACGGCCGCGACGACGCCCTGGCTCGGATTTCCGTCGCTTCGCGCCGCGCGCGGGGCGGAGCCCGCGGCCTCGGCCGAAACGCTCGCCCAGACGCTGCACGCGTCGCTCACGCCCGCCCAGCGGGAGGCCGTGTGCTTTGCCTGGGACTATCGGCACCCGAAGTTCGGCCTCTTGCGCACGCGTGTGGCGAACAACTGGAATGCGACGAAGCCGGCGGTGAAGAGCGATTTTTTCACCGCCGATCAACAGCAGCTCGTCCGCGGCATCTTCGAGCAGTTGATCTCGCCCGACTGGCTCGCCCGATTCGACAAGCAGCTCGAGGACGACACAGGCGGCTTCGGCCACGACCAATCGATCGCGCTCCTCGGCGAGCCGGGGTCGGGGCAGTTTCAATTCCTTCTCACCGGCCGTCACATGACGCTCCGCTGCGACGGCGATTCCGCCGAGCACGTCGCCTTCGGGGGCCCGATCTTCTACGGGCATGATGCCGGCGGCTTCAACGAGGAAAAAAATCACGCGGGCAATGTGTTCTGGCCCCAGGCGGTGGCTGCCAACGGGGTCTACGCGATCCTCGACGGCAGACAACGCGAGCAGGCTTTGGTGCCCAAGGCGCCACGTGAGACCGCCATTGCATTTCGGGGGGCCGATGTCCACGAGGGCCTGGCAGTCAAGGATCTGTCGCCCGACCAGAAGGCCGAGCTCGATCGCGTGCTTGCTCTGCTGCTCGAACCGTTCCGGACGTCCGACCGCGACGAAGCCCGCCGGTGCCTCGCGGCCCAGGGCGGGCTCGAGGGCTGCCGGCTGGCGTTCTACCGCGATGAAGACCTCGGCAACGACGGCGTGTGGGACAACTGGCGGCTCGAGGGCCCGGCCTTCGTCTGGCACTTCCGCGGCGCGCCGCACGTGCACGTGTGGGTGAACATCGCCGATACGCCCGCCGTCCCCACCAACGCCTGACCCGCCCGCCTCGCGAAGCCCATGACCGACTGCGTGATCATCGGCGGCGGCGTGATCGGCCTCTCGATCGCTCGCGAGCTCGCAGGCCGCGGCGCGCGTGTTCGCGTGCTCTGCCGCGAGCAGGGGCGCGACACGGCGTCGTGGGCGGCGGCCGGAATCTTTCCGCCGGCGCCCCCGCCCGGCGACGGGGCCACGCCGGCCGGCGACCGGCTGACCGCGTGGAGCGACTCGCTTCATCGCCGGTGGGCCGAGGAGCTGCGCGATGAAACGGGCATCGACACCGAGCTGCGACGCGTCGGCGGGCTGCACCTCGCGGCCAGCGACGCAGGGCTCGAGCGGCTCGAGGCTGCCGCCCACGCCTGGCGTGCTCGAGGAGCCCGCTGCGACTGGCTCACCGCCGGAGAGATCACCGAGCACGAGCCGGCTCTGGCGGCGGCCGTTTCGACCGGTGGCGTCCGCGGCGGCTTCCTGCTCCCCGAGGAGATGAGTCTGCGGCCACCTCGGCACCTTGCAGCACTGGAGGCCAGCTGCCGGCAGCGTGGCGTCGTGATTACGGGCGCCGACGTCCACGCCGTCGAGGTCCGCGACGGCAGCGTCGCCGGGGTCGTCACAGATTCCGGTATCGTGCATGGGGCGACCTACTGCTTCGCCACCGGAGCCTGGTCGGGCACCGTCGCCTCCTCCCTCGGCCTCGTGATCGAGACGCGGCCCATCCGTGGCCAGATCGTTCTCCTGCGGCTGCCGCGGCAGGTGCTCGGCCGCGTGATCAACTTCGGCATCGAGTATCTCGTGCCCCGGGCCGACGGCCGACTCCTCGTCGGTTCGACGATCGAGGATGTCGGGTTCGCGCCGACCACCACACCCGAGGCAGTCGACCGGCTGCGCCGTGTGGCCAAGCGACTGCTCGGAGCGTTGACTGACGCGGCACTCGAGCAGGCCTGGGCCGGGCTGCGGCCCGGGTCGATCGACGGGCTGCCGACCCTGGGGCGGATTCCTGGTTACGACAACGCGTTCATCGCGGCCGGCCACTTCCGGGCGGGGCTGCATCAGTCGACGGGCACGGCCGTGGTGCTGGCCGACCTCGTCACCGGAGCGCCGCTCACGATCGACCTCACCCCGTTCGCACCAGAGAGGCGGGGCGAGCGGCTCGCGGGGCCACCGCCCGACTCGGTCGCCGCCTATCTCGCACGGGCTGCGAGCGAAGAGGCGTAAATCAGGCAGCCCGGGGGCTGAGCCGACGATGCACCGCTTCAACGTCGTCGGGAGTCAGCCGGCCTCCTGGTGCCGCCGCGGCCACGTCACGCACGAAGGAAGCCAGCCGCGCGACCTCGGCCGGAATGCCACCCGCGATCTCGTGGATCGTGCGCACGAGTGCCATCTGATGATCCGGCTCACGCGCCGCCGCCGCCAGCAGCGGCGTCAGGGCCGCTGCTGACTCGGCCAGGGTGAACGGGCCGAGCACGGCCCTCAGCGCCACGGCCTGCTCGAGTCGCTCGTCGCGGGCCACGAGCGTGAGCAGCCGTCCTTCGCCGGCCAGCACGAGCCCCCCCGTCGGTGAACGCCGCCGCCAGGTGCCGACCATCGCGGCAAGCTCGCCGGCCTCGACAAGATGTGCATCGTCGACGAACAAGATTCCTTCGGGCGCATCCGCGGGGGGCGGCACACCGTCACGTGCCGTGCAGCACAGGGCTGCGACAACGGCCCGCGATCGGCTCGCCGCGACATGCGTCAGCACCAGTGTCTTGCCGACACCACGGGGCCCGCATAAGAGCGCGACCGCACCGGGTGATTCGATGGCATACGTGAGCCGGGCCACGGCCGACTCCTGGGTGAGCGTCAGTGACGGAGCGGGCTCGACCTGCACGCGCGTCATGCTGCAGCCTCTGGATCAGCCGCTGCGGCGAATGTCACGACCTCACCGAGCACCTCGAGGCCGATGGCCGCGAGCGCCCGTTCACAGGCCGGGCAGGGCGGCCGCTCCGCGCGGCGCACGAGCACCACCGCATGGCAGTCGAACGCCAGCCGAGCGAGCCGGCCGCGATGCAGGGGACCAGCGGGAAACCAGACGCCCGCATCGACGAGCACGGGCCCACGGCCCGACTCGACATCGGCCGCCCACGATGACGGGGCCATGGCAGGCGTTCGGCAGGTCACGTCGCGGCCCCGCGTTCGCAAGACACGGGCGAGACCGCGCACGGTCGTGGAACAGCCCTCACCGCGACCGCGGCTGGCCACGGCGATCACATGGCTGCCGGCAGCGCATGCAGCCTCCACACGCTCGGCAAGTCGTTCCCATTGCTGCGGACAATCCGCCAGGAGCCGGCTGACGACGGGATCATCCGGCAGGAGATCCTGCACGACGTCGGGCCCGAGCGTGCCGTTGGCCGGGGCGACATCGGCCAGCCTGCTGTGTGAAACCACGGGCTCGGCCATGCGCCGCAAAAACGCCCGATCGATGAAGTCGACGGTCATCGTACGACCTCCGCTCCCGGCGCTGCGTCGGCATGCGCCACGACAGCCGCTGCATGCTCCCTGCTGCGGCCACGCTCGATCCACCACGCGGCCGCCCACGTCGCCACCGCGATGATCGTCAGCAGCATGACGGATCGCGGCGGGACACATGCTGCCGCTCGTCGCGGTCGCGGAGCCGCCGGGCTGGGCTGCGGGGCGGGCTCATCCCTGACGGCGGCAGCGACCGCGGATGACACGGATTCCATGGCCGTCGACGATGAGCCGGCGACCCGCACCGTCGGAAACGTGGCCAGGATTTCCATTGCTCGAGTGCCGCCGCAGACCAGTGATGCACCGTAAGACCTGCCAGGAGCATCGACGGCTGAATTTCACCGGCTTGAACAATCCCCCACCCGTTTTCGCAATATGCCCGAAGCCCCCAGTCGCCTATCATGAGAGGCTTTAGGGACCCTCAAACCAAAGATTCCCCAGTCTTCGCCATGCCCCAGCCGCCCCGTCCTTCGTCTGCCGCCGCCCTCCACACTCTCCTCGCCGACAGGATCGCGATTCTCGACGGCGCGATGGGCACCATGGTGCACCAGTTGGCCCTCGACGAGCAGGGCTTCCGGGGCGAGCGATTCGCCGACCACCACCGCGACCTCAAAAACTGCATCGACGTTCTCACGCTGACGCAGGGCGACGCGATCCGGGGCATTCACGCGGCCTATCTCGAGGCCGGTGCCGACATCGTCGAGACCAACACCTTCGGGGCCACGAGCGTGGCGCTCGCCGATTTCGGACTGCAACACCACACGCGGGAGCTCAACCTCGTCGCGGCGTCGCTCGCGAGGGCCGCAGCGGACGCCGCCATGGCGCAGACCCCCGGCCGGCCGCGGTTCGTGGCGGGCTCGATCGGCCCTACGAACAAGCAGCTCTCGATCGCCGGCAACGTGGCCGATCCCGGGCACCGCGACGTGACGTTCGACGAGATGGTGGCCGCCTACCGCGAGCAGATCGAGGCGCTCGTCGAGGGCGGCGTCGATCTCCTTCTCGCCGAGACAGCCTTCGACACGCTCGTGCTCAAGGCCTGCCTCCACGCCATCGAGCAGGTTTTTTCCGATCTCGGCCGGACGCTTCCTGTGATGGCCTCGTTCACGATCTTCGACGGGGGCCGCACGCTCTCCGCTCAGACCGTCGAGGCCTGCTGGACGAGCATCTCCCACATCGACCTGCTCTCTGCAGGCATTAACTGCGCGCTCGGGCCGGAGAAGCTGCGGACGCACGTGGCCGATCTGTCGCGAATCACGCCCCGGCTGGTGAGCTGCTATCCCAACGCGGGGCTGCCGAATGCCCTGGGCGGCTTCGACGAAACGCCGGAAATGATGGCCTCGGTGCTCGAGGAGTTCGCGAAAGCGGGCTGGCTCAACATCGTGGGCGGCTGCTGCGGAACGACGCCGGCCCACATCAAGGCGATCGCCGATGTGATGCGGAACTATCCGCCGCGCACGCCCGCCACGCCGCCGCGGCGGTCGCGCTACTCGGGCCTCGAGATGCTCGAACTGCGGCCTGAGAGCAGCTTCACGATCGTCGGCGAGCGGACGAATGTCACGGGCTCCCGAGCCTTCGCCCGCCTCATCAAGGAGGAGCGGTATGAGGAGGCCCTGAGCGTCGCCCGGCAGCAGGTCGAAAACGGCGCGAACATCATCGACATCAACGTCGACGAGGGAATGCTCGATGGCGTGAAGGTGATGACGAAGTTTCTCACGCTGCTCTCCAGCGAGCCCGAGATCTCCCGCGTGCCGATCATGATCGACTCCTCGCGGTTCGAGGTGCTCGAGGCGGGGCTCAAGTGCGTGCAGGGCAAAGGCATCGTCAACTCGATCAGCCTCAAGGAGGGGGAGGAGAAGTTTCTCGAGCACGCACGGATCGTGCGCAGCCACGGCGCGGCCGTCGTCGTGATGGCGTTCGACGAGGAGGGGCAGGCCACCGACGTCGAACGGCGGGTCGCGATCTGCACGCGGGCCCACCGGCTGCTCACCGAGCAGGCCGGCTTCGTCTCGGAAGACATCATCTTCGACCCCAACATCCTCACCGTCGCCACAGGCATCGAGGAGCACAACCGCTACGCGGTGAACTTCATCGAGGCCACCCGGCGGATCAAGCAGGCGATGCCCCTCGTGAGGGTCTCGGGAGGCGTGAGCAACATTTCGTTTTCGTTTCGCGGCAACGAGGTCGTGCGCGAGGCGATGCACTCCTGCTTTCTCTACCACGCCATCCAGGCGGGCATGGACATGGGCATCGTCAATGCCGGGCAGCTGGCGGTGTATCAGGAGATCGAGCCGGATCTCAAGGAACGGATCGAGGACGTGCTCTTCGACCGGCGGCCCGATGCCACCGAGCGGCTCGTTGAATTCGCCGAGACGGTGAAGAAGCAGGAGGGAGGCGGTGTCGTCCAGGCCGACGCCTGGCGGACGCTCGACGTGGAGGCGCGGCTCGCCCATGCGCTCATCAAGGGCATCGTCGACTACATCGAGGAAGACGTCGACGCGGCCCGCGCCTGCTACGACAAGAGCCTCGAGATCATCGAGGGTCCGCTGATGCGGGGCATGCAGACGGTCGGAGACCTGTTTGGCGAGGGCAAGATGTTCCTCCCCCAGGTGGTGAAGAGCGCCCGGGTGATGAAAAAAGCCGTGAACCATCTCCTCCCACACATGGAGGCCGAACGGCTGGCCTCGGGCTCCGCCCAGGCGAAGCGGGGCAAGGTGCTCATGGCCACCGTCAAAGGCGACGTCCACGACATCGGCAAAAACATCGTGGGCGTGGTGCTCGGCTGCAACAACTACGAGGTCGTCGACCTCGGCGTGATGGTGCCCTGCACGAAGATCATCGAGGAGGCGATTCGCAACGAGGTCGACATTGTCGGGCTCTCGGGGCTGATCACGCCCAGTCTCGACGAGATGGTGCAGGTGGCCCAGGAGTTCGAGCACGAGGGACTGAAGGTGCCGCTCCTGATCGGCGGGGCCACGACGTCGGCCCGCCATACGGCCGTGAAGATCGCGCCCAAATACTCGGGGGCCGTGCTTCACGTCAACGACGCCTCCCGCGCGGCAGGGGTCGTCGAGAAACTCCTGAACGCCACGTCTCGCGAGGAGTTCGTGAAGGCCAACCGGGAGGCCCAGGCCCGCGACGTGGAGAATTTCCGGCGACGGCAAGAGACGAAGCTTGTCTCCTATGCGGCCGCCTGTGAGAAGCGCTGGACCACCGACTGGGCCACGGCGCCGCTCGACGTGCCGGAATTTCTCGGCGTGCGGACGCTCGAGAAGGTGCCGCTCGGCGAGTTGATTCCGTTCATCGACTGGTCGCCCTTCTTCCTGTCGTGGGAACTCAAGGGCAAGTATCCGGCGATCTTCACCGACGCAACGGTGGGGATCGAGGCCCGCAAGCTCCACAACGACGCCCTGCGGATGCTCGACGAAATCGTCCGCACCGACGCCCTCGTCGCCAAGGGCGTCTACGGATTCTTCCCGGCCAACTCTGCCGGTGACGACGTCATCTTGTATTCCGATGATTCGCGAGCGGCCGAGGTGGGCCGGGTGCACACGCTGCGCCAGCAGTGGGAGCGGAAGGGACAGGACGCCTTCCATGCGCTGGCCGACTTCGTGGCCCCCGTCGAGAGCGGACGCCAGGATTATCTCGGAGCCTTCGCCTGCACGGCCGGCCACGGCTGCGAGGAACTCTGCCGGAAGTATGACCGTGACCACGACGACTATTCGTCGATCATGGCCAAGGCGATCGCCGACCGGCTCGCCGAGGCCTTCGCCGAGTGGCTCCATGCAAAGGCGCGGAAGGAGTGGGGCTTCGGGAGGGCCGAGAGCCTGACGACCGACGATCTGATCGAGGAAAAATACCGGGGCATCCGGCCGGCCCCCGGCTATCCGGCCTGCCCCGACCACACCGAAAAGCGGTCGCTCTTCACTTTGCTGAATGCGGAGAAGGCGGCGGGAATGACGCTTACGGAAAGCTGCGCGATGCTGCCGGCCGCCAGCGTGAGTGGGCTCTACTTCGCCCACCCGGAAAGCCGATATTTTGCGGTGGACCGGATCACCCGGGAGCAGGTCGAAGCCTACGCCGCCCGGAAAGGCATGCCGGTGGCCGAAGTCGAACGCTGGCTGGCGCCGAACCTCGGCTACGACGCGTGATCGGGCCGCCCCCGAGCCGGCATAGGCCCGCGACTCTCACACTATGGAACGCCGGCCGCGAACCCGACGCATCCTGCTCACCGACGCCCCGGCAGCGGCCGCCGGGCCGCACTCGACGGCCCTGCTCGTGGGCAGATTCCTCGACTCGATCCGCCATGAGCGGGCCCTCGCCGAGAACACGCAGGCGGCCTACCGCCGCGACCTCGTGCACTTCGCAGACTGGCTCGGCAGCCGTCGTCTCGACCGCCTCGACGTCCGCGACCTCGGCGACTACCTCGGCACGCTCGCCGGCCGCGGGCTGGCCCGGGCGAGCATCGCCCGCCAGGTGGCCACCCTGCGGACATTCTTCGCGTTTCTCCAGGTGGAGGGGGTGGTCGCCGAGAGCCCCGCGGAACTGCTCTCTCCCGGCCGCCGCGACGACTTCATTCCCGGCACGCTCTCGGCCGAGCAGGTCGACCGGCTCCTGGCCGGCCCCGACGCCGCGTCGCCCATGGGCATGCGCGACAGGGCCCTCCTCGAACTGCTCTACGCAACCGGCTGCCGGGCCTCCGAAGTCTCGTCGCTCCGGCTCTCCGACGTGCACCTCGCCGAGGCGTTCTGCACGTGCCGCGGCAAGGGCGGCAAGGAGCGGGTCGTGCCCCTCGGCCGGCGGGCGATCGTGGCACTGAGAGCCTGGATCGACGGCCCCCGCCGCGACGCAGCCGCCCGTGCAGCCGGTCTTTCTGCCTGGGTGCTCTTGTCGTCCCGCGGCAACCGGCTCTCCCGCATGCGGATCTGGGAGATCGTGCGGCTTCACGCCGACACCGCCGGCGTGCCCTCCGACATCGGGCCGCACACGCTCCGCCACAGCTTCGCCACGCATCTCGTCGCCGGCGGCGTTGATCTCCGGCACGTCCAGGAAATGCTCGGCCATTCGAGCATCGCCACGACGCAGCGCTACACCCACGTCGACGCCAGCCGCTTGAAGGGCATCCACGGCACGTTCCACCCGCGCGGGTGAAGGCGTTCGGCCTGTCGATGGAACGTGCGCCGGCTCGGGGTTACCCCATACCGTCTCGCCGGACGTTCGCCTCCGCCCTCCAGGCTCCGGCTCACTCGGA